>JAQUMZ010000016.1 GCA_028717865.1 Elusimicrobiota bacterium
TCACCAAATCCCGGCGCGTCGTCGAGCCGGCTTGCCCCGTCCAGGGCCGGGACCGCGCGGCCAGGCTCGCGAGCTGGCGCCGCTGCTCCTCCTTCACCTCTTTGAACGGCGGCGATATCTCGTCGATGCACTTTTCCTGGAAATCGGGATGCTCCGCCGTCACGCCGTAGCCGCCGCGTTTGAGCGCGGCCAAGGCTATCCGGTAGCGGCCGTCCTCCTGCGTGAGGGTGCGCCCTTTGACCGCGCCTTTTGGGTCGCGAAAAACCAGCTCGGCGGCGTAGACCGCCCGCAGGGATACGAGATCGTAGGCGACGCCCTCGAACACCCACTGCGGCCGGGCCTTGACGGCCGGCCGCGGTAGAACGGGCGCCGGCGCCCAGGGCGCCGCGTCGGGCCGGAGCGCTGCGGGCGCGGCGGCGGCCGGCGGCGCCGCCAGGACCGGCTTGGCGGGCCGCGGAGGCTGCCGCTCGGCCCGTCCGATGAAGACGGGCCGACCCGGCGGCCGGCCCTCGGCCTCGGGTTTCGGGCGCAGAGCGCTGTAGGTGGCCATGATGAAAGCCGCCCCGGAGACGACGGTTCCGGCCAGGAACCAAGGCATGAGCGAAAGCCGGCGCCGCGGCGCGGCGGCGGCCGTCGCCGTCCGGGCGGGCTCGGATTTCGTGTTTTCGCGCGACGGCGCCTCGGTCCGGGGCGATCCGGCCGTCGGCGCTTCCGTCGGGGCCGCCTGCGGCTCCGGCGCGGGCAGCGCCTGATCCTCCGGCGGGGCCGTCTCGGATTCCGGAGCCGGCGGCGCCTCAGCCTCGGGCGAGGCCGTTTCCGGCCGCGGCGAGGAGGGCGGCGAATCGGACTGCGCCGAGGCCGAGCTTTCCGCGGGCGCCTCCGGCGCTATCCTCATGAGGTTGAAGTCCCATCGGCATATCGGACAGAGTTCGCTTTCCTCGTCCACCTCGGAAGCGCAATTGGGACAACGTGATATCATGGCGCGTTGGCGGCAAAATCCTACAAAATTATTTGCGCTTCTTCCGGGACAGGCCCAGGATATAAGGCAGGTTCGAATGCAGGAGCAGGTAGCCGACCGAGAGCGCCGCGCTGACGCGCAGCCCCATTTCAATGAGCAGCCTCCAGTCGGAGCCGCCGTCGCGTTTGGGGCCGCCTTGCGGGAATTCGTAAGGATGCTGGGCCGGCGCGAGATACGTATAGCCGTAGTCCTCGGATTCCGGGGGCGGCGCGGCCGATCGGCGCGGCGCGGCGTAGGAGGGGGCCTGGTCCAGGGCCGCATCGCCGCGCTCCGGAGCCGGGGCCGGGGCCGGCGCGGTTTCCTCGTCCTTGCGCAGCGGCTTTCCTCCGCCGAACGACGGCATGGCGGCCGCCTCGGAGCCGGAAGCGTTGGCGCTGAAGACGGGCGAGTCCTTCTTGGGCTCCATCTTGCGGGGCAGCGGGCGAGACCCGTCGAAGCGCGACCCCGGCGCGGACGGCCTGCCGTTTCCGGGCCCCGGGGCGCCGGGGGACGACATCAAGGGCTTGCGCCGGGCCGCGATGGGATTGCCCGCGGCGCGCGCGGGCCCGCCGCCGCCGGCCGGATTGAACAGCCCGTTTTGCGCCGGAGCCGCCGCGGCGTCCGGCTTGGAGCTTTCGAAGGGAGACGTCGGCTCGCCGCGTCCCGCGGCGCCCGCACCCTTGCCTCCGCCTCCTCCGCCACCTCCGCCACCACCGCCTCCGCCACCACCGCCTCCGCCGCCACCACCTCCTCCTCCCCCGCCTCCGCCAAATCCCGCGCCGCCGATCTTCCCCGTCTTTATGCCGCCGCGCTGGGGGCCGCCGCCACCTCCGCCCCCGAGGCCTCCGGGACCCGCGCCCGTCTTGCCGCCGGGCACGGCCGCGGTCTTGGCGCCGCCTTTGAGAGACTTGGACGAATCATAAGGAGTGTTCGGCCCCTTCTTCTCCTCGCCTTTACGCTGTTCGGCCTGTTCCTCCGGCGGCGTTTTACCGGGATCCTCCCCGGAGGGTTCGGAGGCTTTTTCCTCGGCGGGCGGCGGCGGAGCGCGTGGCTCGTCCTCCCGCGCGCCCAGGGCGGAAGGCTGCAGGCGGCTGTAAGGAACGACCACGGCGTGCCGGAAGGCGCCGCGCGCCTCGGGCAGCGGCGATAAAATTTTGGCGAGGGCGCTTCGTCCGGCTCCCTTGGCCCGGCTCCAGAGACCCTTCGCGGCGGGGGCTTGCGGCGATATCCCGGCCTTGGCCGCGGGGCCCGGGCCGGGCTCGAGCGCGACCTTCACGCCCACGGGACCGGCTTTGCCCGCGGCGGCGAGGCCGGCCTCGAGCGGGACCGTGGCCTGCGCCTTGGGCGTTCCCTTTTTGCCGGCGGCGGCCGCCTTTTTGGGCGTCGTGCCGGCGCCGGCGGCGCGGGGGCCGTCTTCGGCGGCGGCCCCGGCCGTCTTCGCGCGGGCCTTGCCCTTTTTTCCAGCGGCGGGATTTCGTCCCTTCACGGCCGGCGCGCCGGAGCCTTCGACCGCGGAAAGCTTGGCTTGCGCGGCCCCATCCAGCGCCGCGGCTTGGTCGCGCGCCTGTTCCAGCGTTTTTTTCGCATTGCCGAAACCGAGCTTGGATTTTAATTTCGCGTAGGCCCGCCTGACTTTCGCGATTTCCCGCAGCGCTCCGATTTTGCCGGGTTTGAGACCGTTGGTCGCGGGTGCTGGGCTCGCGGCGGCCGCGGGAGCGGTGGGAGCGGCCGCAGGAGCGCCGGAGGCGGACGGCGGGGAGGCGGGTGGAGGCGCCTTGGCGGGCTTGCCTTTGGCCGCGCCGCCCTCGGCCGGGGGGGCCTTCGGCGGAGTTGGTTCGCCGGCCGCCGGCGGAGCCTTCGGGGTTTCCTTAAGGCTGTTCTCCAACTGCTTGACCTCGCCGCCGCGCTCGGCGATTTCGCGCGGCTTGGAGTGGCGCTTCTTCATCATTGCGGCGAGGAAGAAGAGGTCCGTGGCCGTGGCGCTGAGGCGGTTGAAATACGCCTCGTCGAAACGGCCCTCCCACGTGGCTTGCGCGGTCTGGCCGACGTTGTCGGCGCCGCCGAGCAGCCAGGTGGAGAGCATGACGGTGCTGACGATCCGGTGGGTCACGCTCAAGGCCGGGACCGCGGCCCGCGCCGCCAAGGCGCCCCGGGCGAAGGCGGCCCCGCCCTTTACGAGCGCCGCGGCCTCGCCCATGCCGAAGGTCGCCACGACCAAGGGATTGAACATGCTCTCCGCGATGTTTTCGAAGGCCCCGGCCAGGACTCCGGCCGCGGTATAGGCGGAGGCGCTCCAGCCCGAGGTTCGGGCGCCCGCGGCGATGAGCCGGGCGCCGTAGGAGCCGGCGCCGAAATTCCCGCGCAGGACCTCCAGCGCTTCCTTGGCGTCTATCGGGGCGGCGGCGGCGGTCTCGATGACGTCGGCGGGCACGGGGAAGGCCTGGCCGGCCAGGGCCTTGCGCCGCTCGGAGCGGACCTTGGCGAAGAGCCGTTCGCGCTCGCCCGGGTCCAGGCGGTCGAGTTGAGCCTGGTCGCTCAAGGAACCCCAGGGCATTTTCGCGTAGGAGGCGGCCGCCTCCAGGCCCAGCCCCGACTGCGGCGGCGCGTCGAGCCAGGGATCGTGCCCCATGGAGCCGCCGCGGTTGTCAAGGATCAGGCCGACCATGCCCGAATAGGCGGTCGTGCCCACCTTGCCGCAGAAGTCCAGCGTCGAGCCCAGGTGCTTGGTGCGCATCAGCGAGTCCAGGCCTGCCCCGAACCAGCTCCGGCCTTGCGCTTCCAGCAGGTTTTTCTTGGACTTGGTCCCGATGCTCTTCCAGCGGCCGCCTTCGAAAATCTGTTCCTCGACGAACACGTCGCGATAGGCGGCCTCGTAGGCCCACGGACCCCAGCCCTTGCGCTCCTTGCGCGCGGTCGACTTCCATTCCAGGCGCCGGCCGTCGGCGCCGTATTCCCTCCAATAGCCCGGCCGCTCCTGGACCGCGTTGCCGGCGGCGTCGGCCTCGATGGCGCCCGTGACCACGAAATTGAGCTTCCCGTCGGCGGTTTCCCGGTCCGTGAACATGCCGGTGAGCACGCGGCGCGTGCCGTCCCGGCGCTCGAAAATAATCCGGAAGACACACTTGTCGTCGATGACCAGCCGCGCGCCGGCCGCGCCGGGAGGGGCATAGTCGTCCAGGTCGCGCAGCAGGGCCCCGACCTGGGCGGCCGCTCCGGAGCCGCCCAGCTGGAGCGCCGAGGCGATCGCCTCGGCCAGCTTGAAGCCGGCGGTCTCCCGTTCCAGCCCCCGGGGCATGCGCAGCAGTTCCGCCAGACCGGCCTCGTAGCCCAGGACCTTGCCTTCGCGCACGATCCGGCTGAGGCGGCCGGACGCCTCCACCACCGTGCCGTTGTCGAGCTCGACGCGCGAGATTTCTAGGGAGCCGTCGGCGTTGAGCGTGCCGTATTGGACCTTGAACGCGGCGGCTCCCTTGCCGGGGGCCAGCGGCTTGACCGAGACGCGCTTGCCCTCGGCCGTCTCCACGAGCAGGCCCTTGCGGTAGTCGGCCACCGACCGCGCGGCGCCCTCCTGCTTGACCTCCTCGGCCATGACCCCGCGCTCGTCCCAGGAGCGCGAGGTGAGCAGGCCGCGCGCGAGGTCGAGCAGTTCCTCGCGCTCGAGCCGGCCGGTTTTGTCGGAAAAGACCCGCGTGCGCGCGGCTACGGGCTCGCCGGAGGCGCCCAGATCCAGCAGCGAACGGGCGGTCTTGCCGGTCTTCGGGGAGCGCACCACGACGAGCATGCGCGCGCCGCCCTCGCCGGCGCCCTCGAAGCGCGAAGTCCCGTCCTTGAACTCCAGGAGCAGCCCCGCGAAGCGCGCGCCGTCCTCGCTTTCGAAGTGGACGCGCGCCGATTCGGCGTCGGCGCGCCCGACCTCCCAGGGTTCCAGCGTGAGGTCCGCGGGCACGGCCTCGGCCAGGAGGGCCTGCTGGACGCAGAGCTGGTAGCGCGCGACCGCGGCCAGATAGAGGGCGAAGGGGCGGTTGACCCGGGCGATGGCCTGCAGCCGCCGCGACTCCGCCTCGAGGTCCCGGGACGGGCCGGCGAAGCCGAGCTCGCGCGCCAGGCGCCGGCCCAGTTCCGAGAGCCTCGCCGCCAGCCGCGAAAGCTCCTCGCCGGAGTCCGCCGCCTCGCCGGCGGCCGCCAGGGCCTGGCGGGCGGCTTCCAAGAGCCGGGCGCGCTCCTCCTGCCTTCGGGAGCGGAACTCCCGCTCGCGCGCGTCGGGCAGCAGCTTCAGGAAGGGGTTGGCGGCCGCGGCCGCGGCCGAAAGCAGTCCGGGGCGGGGCGCTTGCGGCGCCGCGGCGGGGGCCGCGGCCGGCCGCGGCACGGGCGCGCCCTGCAGATCCGTGAGCTTGGGGACCAGGGCGGGGTCCGTGTACTCGACGGGTTCGGAGCCGCCCGTCAGCGCGGCGAGCACCGCGGGCGCCGAGTTCATCCGGCCCAGGTCGAACACCTTGCCGACGGCGGGCTTGCCGCCGAATTCCTCCTTCAGGCGGCGGTCGAGGTTGTCGAAGACCGCGCGGGCGGCCTCGGGCCGGGCGGCGGCGTCGCGCAAGCCGCTCATGAGCACGGCGACCGCGGCGAGGTCGCCGGAACTCTGGGCGGGGCTGACGGCGCGGACCAGTTCCTGCACCTTCGGGGTGACGGCGCCGCCGGAGCCGGCGGCGATGGCCCGCGTATTGGAGATCAAGTTCGAGAGTTCATTGATCTTGGCGCGGATGCGGCCCTGCTCGGCCTCCAGCATCGAGGCCGCCGAAAGCTGGGCCTCGATCTCCTTGAGCCGCCGGTCGAAATCGAAGCTGGCGGCCGCTTTTTTGCCGCTGAGGTGCAGGAGCAGGTCTCGGCCCAGTTCCTGCAGCCGCAGGTCCGCCTGCCGGGCCGAGTGAGAGGAGAATGAATCCGTCCGCGGCGCCGGAACCGCCCCGGGGTCCGCGCCCAGGACGGGCGCCGCGACCAGAATGGCGCACAGGACCAACGGACGCGCGCGCAGCCCCTCGATGCGCAGCATATTCACAGTGTATGGCCGCCGGACCCAGGCCCTCAGTGTCCGACGGCCCAGAGTGTTCTAGGCCTTAAGACCCAGGCGCGGCGCGATAGTATAGCCGGAAGCCGCCAAAATGCAATGGCGCCCGCTTGAATCGCTTCAGGATATGGAGAAGCGGACATCTTGCCGCTTATTCAAAAAAGGCCCGCCGAGTTTCCGAAGTTCCTGAAAGCGTGGCGCCAACTATTCGGCGGAGAGGGCGGTTAGGCGCTCCTCGAACTTCGGCTTGGGCACGACGCCTTCCTCGCGCAGCAGGAAGTATTTGCTGGCTTTCTGGGAGAGGACCACGAGGAATTTGGCGGGGACGCCCGCGCGCCGGTAGGCGGCCAGCTTGTGATGCCCGTCGAGGACGAAGCCGGCGAAGAAGCTGTGCAGGACCTTGCTGCGGCCGCGCCGCACCACCTCGGGTATGCCGCGATGGTAGAGGCCCAGCAGCAGGACCCGGGGCCGGTCCCCGTTGGCGATCATGGACTGATAGACCTTGATGTTGTCCGCCTTGAGCAGGTCCCGGGGCACCAGCGGGATGACGAAATTGAACTGGCTTTCCATGACGCCGGCCTCGGAGTGGCGGAATACCCGGGGCCTTTGGCCCTCGTAGTGCTCCCAGCCCGAAAGCAGGCCCTCCTCGCGGGGATCGGCGATGTCCCACAAATCCATGAATTCGCTGTTGAAGAAATAGGACCCTTCGTCCTCGCTGTCGTAAGGCCCGGTCAGGCCGAAGGAGGTCTCGAAGATGTCGTACTCGCCCTTTTCCTGCAGATCCAGGATCGGCGCCAGCTCCTGGACCATGGCCTCGTCGATAGGCCGCGGCACCTGGAAGGCCTTGGGCAGATTGACCACCTTGCGCGAAAGCCGGGGCTCGTGCAGGCACTTGAACCAGAAATGGCAGGTGTCGCAGTCGTTGCCGACCTCGAACTTGCGCGAACCGTTGATCTCCAGGAAATAGGAATTGGCCTCGCCCGGCTTTTTCTCGACCCCGATCTTGAAGAAGCCCCGGCCCTGGTTGATCTTGACCTTGAACAGGCCCTGAGCCAGGCGCGTCACCTCGAATTTCTGCGAAGCCGCATCCGCTTTCAAATTCCCTCCATTTTTCCTGTGGAAAACATTCTAGACATTTAAAGCCGGGTAAGGCAAGGTTCCCGCGGCGAACTCAATAATTCCGTAATACCTCTCCGGTATATATTCAGCGACCCGCGGCCGGCCGCGGGACGAACCATGAACGAGTGGGACGACGAGGCGCTCGGCGAGATCAACAGCATCGAGGCGGCGCGCCTGGCCTTGCGCGGGGCCCTGTCGACCATCCGGGATCTGCAGGACCTCAACGCCCAGGCCAAGGCCCAGGCCCAGGACGAGGCCGCCAAGCGCAAGCTCGGCGAGGCCAAGGCCGCGGAGCTTTCGGCCCAGATCGAGAACTGGCGCCAGGAGGCCGACGCCTGGCAGAAGGAGCGCGCCGAGCGCGCGCGCGACGATGAGCGTTGGCGCCAGGCCGCGCGGCAGGAGGCGCGCGCCGAGGAGCGCGCGCGCATCGAGAGCGACCGGGCCCGGATGGAGGAGGAACTGGCGCGCCTCAACGCCGAGCTGCAGGCCATGGCCGCGGCGCACCGGGAGCGGGGCGAGTCCCAGGCCGGAGCCCTGGAGCGGCTCAAGAAGCTGCTCGAGGCCGGCCAGGCCGAGCTGTCGGCCGCCCGCCGGGAGAAGGAGGAGCTGGCCCGGCGTTTCGCCCAGGACGCGCAGCTCCTGGAGGGCATGCGCCAGCAGCGCGACCGGGAGATCTCCGCCTCCATCAAGAGCCGGGAAATGGAGCTCGCCGACAAGGACCGCGCGCTGGAGGCCGCGCGGCTGCGGACGGAGGAGCTCAAGCAAGCCGCCGAGTCGGCGGCGCGCGAGGAAGCCTCGCGTCTGGCGCGGGCGGAGGAGGGGCTGCGCCGGGAGTACGAGACCCGGGCCCAGCGGCTGGCCGAGCAGTACGCCAAGCGGGAGGCCGATCTGCAGGCGCACTGGGGCCAGCTCGAGACCGGGCTCTGGCAGAGGACCAAGGAGGCGCGCGAGAAGCTCGACCGCACCATCGACGCGCAGTTCGAGGAGAAGGCCCGGGAGCTGGCCGACCGCACCAAGCAAGTCGAGGCCCAGCTGGCCCAGCGCCGCCAGGAGCTCGAGGCCGAGCACGCCCGGCGCTGCGCCGAGGCCGAGGCCGCCTATCGGGCCAACGAGGAGCGCCTGCAGCACGCCTGGACCGAGAAGGAGCAGCGCTTCCTCAAGAAATTCGAGGCGGAGCTATCCGCCGAGAAAGCCGCCCTGGTCCAGTCCCTGGCGGAGCGCTCCCGCGCGCTCGAATCCGAGCGCGAGGAGCTGCGCCGGGACTTCGAGGCCCGGCGCGAGCGGCTCGAATCCGATTGGCGCCACCGCAGCGCCGTGCTGCTGGAGGCGGCCGCGCGCAAGGACGCCGAGCGCGTGCGCCAGCAGGACGACTTCACCGCCCGCAAGGCCGCCGAGCTCGAGGCCGCCGGCGCCCAGCGCCTGGGCGAACTGCGCGCCCAGGCGGCCGAGGGCCAGCGCGCGTACGAGGCGCGCCTGGCCGAGCTCGAGGCCGAATTCCTGCGCCGCGAGGCCGCGGCCCAGGAGGAGCTCAACCGCCGCCGGACGCAGCTGCTCGAGGAGCACGCGCGCGCGGCCGAGGCCGAAAAGGCGGCCCTGACCGAGCAGCTGGCCCAGAAAAGCCGCGGGCTCGACGAGGCCTACGCGGCCAAGGCCGCCGAACTCGAGCGCATGCGCGCGGCCGAGGCGGAGAAGCTGCGCCTCTGGCGCGCGGGCGTGGAGGAGGACTGCGCCAAAAAGGAGCGCAACCTCGACCTGCAATGGAGCGCGCGGGAGCGCGACCTGCTCGGCCGCCACGCGGCCGCCCTGGAGGAGCAGCGCCGCGCTTTCCACAACGAGCTGGAGGCCGCCCGCGCAGAGCACGCCCGGCGCCTGGCCCAGGCCGAGGGCGAGGCGCGCCAGCGCGAGGCCGCCCTGGCGGCCGAGGCCGAGCGCCGCGAGGCGCAGCTGCGCGAGGAAGGCGCGCGCCGAGACGAGTCCGTCCGCCGCGGCCACCAGGAGGCGCTCGACGCCGCCCGCGCGTCCTACGAGGCCGCCCTGCGCGTCGAGCGCGAGCGCCGCGACGCCGAGGGCGCGCGCCTGCGCGCCGACGCCGGCCGCGAGCTGGCCGCGCTGCGCGAGAAACATCAGGCCGAGCTCTCCGCGCGCGAGCGCCTGCTGGCCGAAAAGGACCTGCAAGCCTCCCAAGCGGCGCGCGCCGGCGAGGAGCGCGAGAAGTCCCTGCGCGAGGAGCTGGACGCCGCCAACGCCGAGCGCAGCACGCTGTGGAGCGACCTGGCCCGGCGCGAGCAGGAGTGGGAAAAACGGCGCCGTGAAGCCCAACAGGCGCACGAGAAGGCCGCCAGCCTCAGGGAGCAGCGCTTCCTGGAACTCGAGCGCTCGCTGCAGGAGTTGTGGAGCCGCAAGGAGGCCGAGATGCTCGCGGCCCACCAGACCGCGCTGGAAAAACAGCACGCCGCTTTCCTCGCCGAACTCTCCCGCCGCGAGGCGGCGCACCGCCGGGCCATCGACGAAGCCCGCGAAAGGCCGCCGCAGGCGTAAGCAAACGAGTCTTCCCCGCAGTCCCAGCCGTTAAACCCCTCGCGATCCCGCCAGGGATCGCGAGGCCGGCGCGACCTTTCCTCAGTCGCGCCGATAGTATTGAGTTCGGGGACAAATGGGCGAGAACTCACCCAACTCTTCGGATCTGCATACCGCCTGGCGCGCGCACGAGGAATGGGGCGCGCGCGGGTTCGCGCGCCGCACGACCGCGCGCGAACCTTGGTACGGTGGGGGCCGCGATGGGAGGCTTTGCTGCGGCCACCTCCGTTAAACCCCTCGCGATCCGCCAGGATCGCGAGGCCGGCGCGACCCTTCCTTAGTCGCGCCGATAGTATGAAGTTCGGGGAAATGGGCGAGATTGCGCCCAATTCTTCGGTTCCGCATACCGCCTGGCGCGCGCACGAGGAACAGGGCGCGCGCGGGTTCGCGCGCCGCACGACCGCGCGCGAACCTTGGTACGGCAGGGGGCCACGATGGGAGGCTTTGTCGCGGCCACGGCCGCTGGAAGGATGTCGTACTCCTTGGGTCTTGACAGCATGGGGGCAACCTGTTATAACACCCGCGTCAGCCGAGACGGCACATTTTCGAGGAGGAATTTTTTATGTCCAGCGAAGACAAAGGCTCGAACTTGGCGTTTTTCATCGTGGGCGCGGCCGTCGGCAGTCTGTTGGGTGTGCTCCTGGCTCCCAAGGCGGGCAAAGAGACGCGCGAGCAGATCGGGGACTGGATCAAGGAGAAGCGCGACGAGGGCTCCGACTTCCTGGCCAAGATCAAGGAAGAGGGCATGCACAAGAAGGAGCAGATCTCGGCCGCCATCCGGGCCGGCAAGCAGGCCTACAGCGAAGCCGAGAAGCATTCCTGAGTTCTTGGTGCCACGCTTTCAGCAACTTCAGGAACTCGCCGGGCCGGCTTGTTTAGCGGACCGGTGACTGCGGCGGCGCGGAAGGCGGTTCGCGCCGGATGCGCTCGCCGGGAGCCAGGGTCTGGAGCAGGCGCGTGAAGGCCGGAAGGCAGTCCTGGTAGAGGTCTTCCGGGGCGCTGTAGACCAGCAATAGGTAGCGGCCGGGCCGCAAGCGGACATAGGCGCTGCGGCTGGACTTGGGCACGGTCATGAAGCGCGCGGGCAGTCCGGCGACGGAGCCGGCGGCATCCTCCCGAGCGCCTTGCCATTCGCGCTCCTTGAGGACGGCCAGGTCGAGCTCCTGGAAATCCGGCTGGCCCGCCTCGAGCAGGGTCGCGGTCATCGTCACCTGCTTGCCCGCGCGGCCGGCGTCGAATACCACGTATAGCGTCGGGGGGACGTCCGGCCAGGCGTCGGTCAGATGCCAGTCCTTCGGATATTCCAGGGCGATTTCCCCGGGTATGGAATAGCGGCCGAAGGCGCGCTTCGCGAGCCCCGCGCAGCCCCTCGCCGCGCGCGGCCCCTTGGCGCCGGAGGCGGCCGCGGCGGGCGAACGCACCCGCCACGACCTGGTCCGCCCGTCGGCGTCCGGTTCCGGATCCAGGACCGGCTCGGCGGGCGGGTAGGAATCCTTGGCGCAGCGATAGGGCTGCAGGCGGTCCGGGGTCGTCACGGGGTGGAAGCCCCGGGGACAGCGCGGCCGGACGGAAAAACCCTGGGCGCCGACGCCGGGCGTCAGATCGAAGGGCCGGCGCCGGTTCGGCACGCAGGCGAAGGGCTCGTAAGGATTGTCGCTCAGGGCGCGCCGGGTCCCCTTGGGGCACTCCGGACCGACCTCCTCGACGGCGAGAGCCGGCCCCGCGGTCAAGGCCAGCGCCAGCAGCCCCGCGGCCGCCCTCACCGCAGCCTCCGCGCGGCGAGCGCGCGCAGATGCGCCTCCAGCCGGGGGTGGTGCTTCAGCAGATAGGGCATGTCCGCGAAGGCCAGGCGGAATATCCGGGAGGGGCCCTCGACCAGCACGTTGGCCGTGCGCAGCCCGCCGCCCACCAGGGCGATCTCGCCCAGGATATCGCCGGGGCCCAGCCGGGCCAGCTCGGCGGCCGCGCTGCCGCAGGACTGGTGCACGGCCGCGCCGCCCGAGCAGATCACGAACATGTCGCGCCCGCGCTCGCCCTGCCCGATGAGGCGCCAGCCGTCGGGATAGTCGTAGAGGCCGCTGCGCGGGAAGAGCTTCTCGACGTGCTCGGCGGCGAACTCGGCGAAGAAATCGCCCAGCTCCAAGGCCCCGGCCAGAAGCCGCGCGCAGGCATCGTCGACGGCGACGCGGACCGGTCCTTCCGGCATCGGCGCATCCTCCCTGGCGGTCAGCGGCCTAGGGTCTCCGGATTGCGCATGCGCTCCAGCGCCGTTTCGCGGGTGATCAGCTTCTTGGCATAGAGGTTCTTTATGGAAACGTCCTTGGACATCATGCCGATCTGCATGCCCGCCTGGATGGCGTCGTTGACGGCCTCCAGCTTGTTCTCGCGGATCATCTGGCGCACCGCGGGGGTGGCGATGAGCACCTCGCAGCAGACGACCAGGCCCTTGCCGTCGGCGCGCGGCAGCAGCTCCTGGGAGATCACGGCCTCCAGGCTCAGGGCCAGCTGCTCGCGGATGGTTTCCTGCTCGCCGGTGGCCACGCCGGTGACGATGCGCTGCACCGTCTTGGAGGCGTCGCGGGTGTGCAGGGTGGTCAGGACCAGGTGCCCGGTCTCGGCCGCGGTGATGGCGGCGTAGATGGACTTGGCGTCGCGCAGCTCGCCGATGCAGAGCACGTCGGGGTCCTGGCGTAGGGAATCGAGGATGCCGGCGCTGAAGGAGGGGGTGTCCACGCCCACCTCGCGCTGGACGAAGATGCAGCGGCAGGGCGTGAAGATGGTCTCGATGGGGTCCTCGATGGTGATGACCTTGCCCGGCCGGCCGCCCTGGTTGATCCACTCCAGCATGGCGGCCATGGTCGTGCTCTTGCCGGAGCCCGTGGCGCCGGTGATGAGGATGATGCCGGACTTCTTGAGGGCCAGGGTGCCCACGACGGGAGGCAGTCCCAGCACCGAAAGCGGGTAGTTCTTCTTGGGCAGCACGCGGATGGAGGCGCCCACGGTGCCCAGGGCCATGTAGACGCTGAAGCGGTAGCGGCCCTCGCCGATGGTATGGGCGCAGTTGACGCGCAGCTCCTTCTTCAGGCACTCCTGCTGGACGTCGTTGAGGTAGGGGCTCGTCAGCTCCCGAATGCCCTCCGAGTTCAGCACCGGATAGGGCAGGGCGCCGATGTCCCCCGCGACGCGGGCGATGGGGGGGATGCCGTGTATGAGGTGCAGGTCCGAGCCGCCCCGGGTCGCGACGTCGCCGAGCAGGGTCGCCAGGTTGAAATCGAGCTTCGCCATGGCGTTAAGGATAGCCTTATGGGCGCGGGCAAATCAAGCCCGGGAGTTGGTAGAATCGAGTGATGCGGGTCCTTCTGGCCGGCGGCGACGGATTCATAGGGCGCTACCTAGCCTGGAGCCTCGCCGAGCGGGGGCACGAGGTCGTCCTGCTCTCGCGCCGGGCCGGGCCGCGAAGGCTGCTCTGGGACGGCGCCTCGGTCCGGGATTCCTGGCTGGCCGAGGCGCAGACGTGCGCGGCCTGGATCAATCTCTGCGGCGAGCCCATCGCCGCGGCCCGCTGGACGAAGCGGCGCAAGAAGAAGCTGGCCGAAAGCCGTCTGCGGCCCGCCGCCGCCCTGGTGTCGGCCCTGGAGGGCCTCAAGACCAGGCCCAAGGTCCTGCTCAACGCTTCGGCGGTGGGCTATTACGGCGATTCGGGCGAGCGCGTCGTCGATGAGACGCACAGCCGAGGCGCGGGCTTCTTGCCCGAGCTCTGCGAGGCCTGGGAGCGCCAGGCCATGCGGGCCTCCGAGCTGGGAGTGCGCGTGGTCTGCCTGCGCATCGGCCCGGTGCTGGGGCCCGGCGGGGGCCTGCTGGGGCGCCTGGTCCCGCCGTTCCGGGCCTTCCTGGGCGCGACGCTGGGCGGCGGCCGGCAGTGGCTGCCCTGGATATCGCGGACCGACTTCGCGGGACTCGCGGCCCACCTGCTGCAAGCCGAGGTCTCGGGTCCGGTCAACGCCGTGGGCCCGAATCCGGTCACCAACGAGGGATTCTCCGTGGAACTGGCCCGGACCTTGGGGCGTCCGTGCTTCCTGCGCGTGCCGGCCTTCGCCCTGCGCCTGGCCCTCGGCGAAATGGCCGACGTGCTGCTCCAGGGCCAGCGCGCCGTGCCCAAGAAAGCGCTGGACTCGGGCTTCTCGTTCAAGCACCGGGAACTCGCCGCCGCCTTGCGCGACGAACTCCAATTGCCCGCCTGATTTGGAAGCGAGAGGATTTTTCTGCTAGAATTACGGACCATTCCGGCGTAGCTCAATGGTGGAGCGGCCCGCTGTTAACGGGAAGGTTGTAGGTTCGAGTCCTACCGCCGGAGCCAATTTTGACTCTCATCAAAACTTATCTCGTCGCCGTTAACACTCCATCCCAAGTCGGGCAGCGGCCGTAAGATCAGTTTTATCTTCCCCTCGGCCTGGTTGTAGCGCACTTCCTGAACGAGCAGCCCGATAAGCTCCTTGCGCTTCTCGGGGCTCAGCTTGCCGAAAGCCCGCGAGAAGTTCTCCAGATTGCGTCGCATGACCTCGGCCTCGATCTGGCAGCCCTCCAGGCGGGCGATCTAATGGTCCAGCGCCTGGACCTGCTTCTCCAACTCCTCGCGCTTGGCGGCGGTCTGCCCGAGCTTGTCCATCAAAGCGCGATAGAGAGGGCTGTCCTTGCCCTGCTCGGCCAATATCGAGGTCACGTTGCCGACCTCGGCCTCGACCTTGCCGATCTCGGCGACAAGGCGGATCTTCTGCTGGCGCTTGGCCGGCAGCTCGGGAACCGTCATCTCCTTGGCCCTGCGGACGATCTTCTCCATGAGGGCCTGATTCTTCCCCAAGAAAGCCAGCCGGTCCAAGACGATCCTCTCCAGCTCGCGCGCCGACACGCTCTTGGTCGGGCAAGCCTGCTTGTCAAGCAACGGCTCCAGGGGCATTGGTCCTTAGTCGCTAAAGGCCTAAAGCCCTAGGGAGTGGCCGGACGCATCATCTCCCTCGGCTTTAACGAGTTGCAAGTTGGCGAGATACACCGTTCCTTTGGCTATGGACGCAACGGTGAATGTCCTCGTCCCGGGTCGGTCTAGCACAAGTCTCTGCTCAACATGAGTCCATCCGAAAGTGCCGCCTTGCTTCAGCGCATATCCGCCGTGTTCCGGATCGCGTTTCCAATCGTCTGTCGTAACCAACAACAATCCGGTGTCTACGAGTCTTTCCAGATTGTCTGATTTCACATCGAATGAGAGCACATAGCTCCCCGCACGCGGCACATAGATGTATTGCTCGGTCAGACCCAGGCGATCCCCTAATGTGTCGTCGCTATGGACGATCTTGAGGGCATTCCCCTTTTCCGTTTTGATAACAGACATCCGGACAATCGCACCCAGGAAATTAATCCACTTGATTTCAAGGTGCCTCGTCTTAGCTTTGAAGATGTCCGTGTAAAACCCATTGCCCCACGCACTTGCCATGGATTCAAATGGAATGTCAAAATCGCCATTTGCGATCAGGTTCTTTCTGCCAGGCATGGCGATCGGATCGTATTTCGTTACGTCCTCATGCCTGCTGGAAGATCTTACGATCTTCGCCACTTCCTCGGCGGTACACCCGATGGCCGTGCCCCGAGTCGTGTGGAAATTCGCCGCGTAACCTCGTAGCTGGAATTTGATTCTAACCTATTCCGACCTCCGATCGTTCAAGAATTTGGCCTGGAGCAATCTCTTCCATGGCGTCGTAGCC
>JAQUMZ010000017.1:5000-15446 GCA_028717865.1 Elusimicrobiota bacterium
AATCTCACGAACGCGTAGAAATATTTTGAGTAAAAGTTGCCGTCGGGGCCTATTAAAAAACTGTGTCCCAGGGTGTTGGTGCGGTACCGGTCGTTCATCACTTTCCCATCGAGATCAAAAAGAATCGGGAAATTGATTCCGGCTTCCCGCGCGAATATCCGCATGCTCTGCCGTTCCTTCTCCTCGGAATCGGTCCCGTGCAGGGCGGTGTTGACGTTCAGAACGACGAGACCGCGCCTGCCGTATCGGTTTTGAATTTGAATCAGCGTGGGGATCTCGTCCATGCAGGGCCCGCAGGCACGATTGAAAAAAGTCAGCAGGACGACCTTCCCGCGGAATTGATGCAGCGAGACCGTTCTCCCATTCAAATCCTTCAGGCTAAAATCAGGCGCCGCGGCCGAATCAGGGGCTTCCCCGGCCATGTTCCCCGGCCAGGAAAGGCTCTCTATCTCCCCGCCCTTTGGGCCGGCTTGATTCATCGGACATGCGACGCCTTCGGCCGGCGGAAGCGCCGGCGGGACCTCCGCCTCCTGGATATTGCGGCCCAAAAAGCTCGAGGTTATCGAAATAATCTTATCGCGGACCGCATCCTGCGCCGCGGCGGGATGCGCTGCGGCGGCCAGAACCAAGGCCGCGGCTAAAGACGTCGCCCAGCATCGCGGCTTCAGTTCATTCATAATCTAGAAGGGCGATTCGACCGGAATCAGCCGCAGCTGCTCTTGGATATTCTCGGACGGCCGCGTCCCGATGCGTGAAGCCATGGCGGCGGCCTTTAGGGAAGCGGCCTGGCTTATGGCGTCGAGCTGATCGTAAAGGATTTGGCCCGGGCAGGCTTTTCGGTTATCCAGGTCGCGATGTCCCACCACGTGCCGCCGGTCCAGAGGGATGTTGTAAGCCTCTCCCAACCGGTTGATAAGCAGGGAGAGCGATTCCAGTTGGGCCGGGGTGGGTTTATTGAGAGGTCTCTCCTTAAAGAGCGGATCGAAATTCCCCATTAGAGAAATGCCTATGTTGTTGTCGTTTTGAGCCTCGACATGGGCGCCCTTGGCGTAGAGCGGACGCGCCTCCCATATCCGACCCCTGGCATCGATGATAAAGTGGTAGCCGATGTCCGACCAGCCCTTCCCGTCCATCTTTTTATCATTGCTCGTGTGGATGCGCAGGATACGGCGAAGCTCGGTCAGGATCGCCGCCGGTTCCGTGGGCTGCACCTCTTCGGTATGATGCACGGTTATAAGCGCGGGATTGCCCAGCGGCTCGTCATAAACGATCTCCTTCCAGGCCGTGTCCCATTCGGCGCGTTTGTGAAAATTGGGCAGGGCGGCCACGCTCTCGGGAGCGTATGTGACGGCGGGAGCTTTGCCGGCCGCGCGCAACGGCGCCGTTGAAGTCAAGATCAAAGCCAGAAGCCCGAATGTTTTAAGCAGCATATGCCTTAAGGATAGCCCGGCCGGCATAATAGGCCAGGGTTTAACGACCCAGGCGAATCTGGCCAAATGGCCTAGGCATTTTGAAGTTTCATCAAGCCTATCCCGAACGGAGGATCAGATGGTCCATCGTTCGGGTTTTTTCATCGAGGTTTGCCTTAAGCTCTCCCGGGGGCAGCCGCTTCACCGGCTTGGCGCAAGGCGGCGACTACGGAACGGCCCGAATATCCGGCCGCGGCTGGAGTTTGAGCGGCGTGAGGTCGTGCCCGGGCAGGATCACCAGTTGAGGCACGGCCTCCTGCATTCGCTTCATCATGTTGAGCTTGCGCCAGTACTGCAGGGGATCGGTCATGGTCCGCGGCTGGGGCAGGGCCAAATCCTGGTGATTGTCCATGATCCACGAGGCGTCCCCCGCCAGAAGAACCGGCCCCGAATCCAGGTTGGCCCAAAGCCCGAGGCTGCCTTCCGTGTGGCCGCTTAAATCAAGCAAGTAGACGCTCGCGTCGCCGAACAAGTCCAGGCCGTGGTCGAAAACCCCGTAGGGGGCGGCGGACGACAAATCGACGAGACGCAGGCGCAGACGCGCTTCCATGGCGGCGGGGTCGAACTGCTCGGCGGGCGAGCCCAGGGCCGTCCTTTGCCTTTGCGCCTCCCACTCCCGGCGGTCGACCACGACCGTGGCCGCGGGATAGGCCGCCAAATCGCCCGTGTGATCCCAATGCAGATGCGACAACACGATCCAGCGTACGTCCTGACGCCGAAGGCCGCCCGCCTCCAGTTGCGCGGCCAAATCCCGGCCCGGACTCGATTCGAACGGCGCCCCGAACTCGTTTTCCCGCCCGCCGCGGCCCAGCGCGGCCGGAGGCAAGCCGGCATCGAACAGAATCAAGCCCTGGCTGGGATGCCGGATCAAGAACGCCGGGACGGGCAATCGAACGCGCGCGCGCTGGCTCTTGAACTCGGAGAGCAGATCGCCGGGCACGGTAACCAAGCCCGTGTCGTAGAGCTTGAGGCTCAAGCCCGAGGCCTGGCTCCGTATCACCAGCTCCTGCAGGAAGAAGCGCGGCAGCGGCCGGATATCGGTCAGCTCCGGCTTGGGGTTCGGCCCCGAGACGCAAGCCGGCAACAGAACGGCCGCGGCGAGGGCCAGGCGGCGTTTCACGGCGGATGCGATCCTAGCGCTCTTCCCTGAGCGCGAGGCGCAGCAGCACCGCGCCGTCGGGCTTGAGCAGGGCCGCCTCGACCGTGCGCAGATGGTCGAGGACCTCGCCGACCAGTTCGGAAACGGCGGGCATGGCCGAGAGCTGGCCGGGATGCCCGGCCTGGTCGGCCTCGAGCAGCTTGATCTTGCGCTGGACTTCCGGCAGGGACACCGGCTCCAGGATCGGGCGCACCGCGGGCTGCGACACCTTGCCCAAGGCGCGCAGCTGAGCCAGCGCCTCCAGGGCGGTCTTGCGCGTGCAGTGATAGGTCAAGACACCCCCGGCCTCGGGCGCGCCCTCCGGAGCCGGCATCGAGGCTCCGAGGCGGGCGAAAACCTCCTTGACGCGGGGCCGGCCCCGGCGCAAGCTCTTGACCGACATTTCCAGCGTCCAATTCTCGCGGTAGATGGGCAGGGAATAAACCCTGAGCCAGGTCTCGGGAGAACGCGCCACCAGGGCCTTGTCCTCGGCTTGCCGGCCCGGCTCTCTTTGCGAATCCTTGCCGGCCCCGGCCCACGCCGGAGCCGTAAACGCCAAAAGCAGCAGAGTCCAGCGCATGATGCTACCTCCTTTTCCGGGGCGCCCGCGCCACGCGCAGACGCACCTCGGCGCGGCGCAGCGCCGCCTCCGCGGCGGCCATGGTCACGGGATCGAGGTCCTTGCGCTGAAGCTCGGCCCCGGCGCGCTCGAGCGCCTGGCGGGCGCGCTCGGCATCGATGCCGTCCGCCATCTCCGCCGTCTCGGCGAAAAGCGCGACCTTGTCGTCCTTTATCTCGGCGAAGCCGCCGGATACCGCGAAGCGCCCCGCCGCCTGGCCTTCCCGGAAACGCACCTCGCCCGGCCGCAGCTGGACCAGGAAGGCCATGTGCCCGGGCAAAACGCCCATCTCGCCCTCCCAGGCGGGCAGGACCACGGAATCCACCTCGCCGCCGAAAGCGACGCGCTCCGGAGTGACCAACTCCAAGATCAACCTCCGCTTGGCCATCCTAGGCTCGCGCGCCCATGCTTTCAGCGGCGGCAACCGCTTCCTCGATCGGCCCCACCATGTAAAAAGCCTGCTCGGGCAGGTGGTCGTACTTGCCTTCCACCAAGCCTTGGAAGCCGGCGATGGTGTCCTTCAGCTTGACGTATTTTCCCGGCCGCCCCGTGAACTGCTGGGCCACGAAGAACGGCTGGGAAAGGAACTTCTGGATTTTCCTGGCCCGGGCCACCACCAGCTTGTCTTCGTCGGAAAGCTCGTCTATGCCCAGGATGGCGATTATATCCTGCAAGTCGCGGTAGCGCTGCAGTATCTTCTGCACCGAACGGGCCGTCTGATAATGTCCGGATCCCACGATCTTAGGATCCAAAATACGGGAGGTGGAATCCAGCGGATCGACGGCGGGATAAATCCCCAGCTCGGTCAGCTGGCGGGAAAGCACCGTCGTGGCGTCCAGGTGGGAGAAGGTCGTCGCCACGCCCGGATCGGTAAGGTCGTCGGCCGGGACATAGATGGCCTGGATTGAAGTGATGGAGCCCTTGGCCGTCGAGGTGATGCGCTCCTGAAGCCTGCCGACCTCGGTGGTCAAGGTGGGCTGGTAGCCCACGGCCGAGGGCATGCGCCCCAGCAAGGCCGAGACCTCGGCGTTGGCCAGGACGTAGCGGAAAACGTTGTCGATGAAAAGCAGCACGTTCTGCCCTTCCGTGTCTCGGAAATACTCCGCCTGGGTCAACGCGGTCAAACCCACCCGCGCGCGCGCGCCCGGCGGCTCGTTCATTTGGCCGTAAACCAAAACGGTTTTCGACAGCACGGTATTGCCGTCGGCCAGCTTGGAGCGCTGCATGTCGCCCCAAAGGTCGTTGCCCTCGCGGGAGCGCTCCCCGACGCCCCCGAACACCGAGACGCCGCCGTGCTCCTTGGCCACGTTGTTGATAAGCTCCATGATCACCACGGTCTTGCCGACGCCCGCCCCGCCGAAAAGCCCGACCTTGCCGCCCTTCATGTAGGGCGCCAGCAAGTCCACGACCTTGATCCCGGTCTCGAAAATCTCCGGGGTCGTAACCTGGTCCGTCAAGGCGGGCGGCTCGCGGTGGATGGGCAGGCGCGTTTCGCTCTCGACCTTGCCCCGATGGTCCTTGGGCCGGCCCAGCACGTCGAGCAGGCGCCCCAGGCAGGCGCGTCCGACGGGCACCGTTATGGGGGAACCGGTGTCCTCGACGGCGGCCCCGCGCACCAAGCCGTCCGTCGGGCCCATGGCCACGGCGCGCACCAGGCCGTCGCCCAAATGCGAGGCGACCTCCAAGACCAGGGGCTCCGATCCCGGCCGGGGGACCGTCAGCGCGTTGTTGATCGCCGGCAGCTGGCCCGCCGGGAACTCGACGTCCAAAACGGCTCCGACGACCTGCGCGACCTTGCCCGCGCTCATGCCTGCCTCCGGAACTGCGCCGCGACGAAGGTCTGCGGCTTGGCCGCATCCGGCGCGGCGTACCCGATTTTATGAAAGCGCACCCCGTAGCGGCGCATCCCGCTCGCGACGGGACCCTTGATGTGCCGCACCTCGCCTCGAATCTCGAGCGGAATGTTCATCTTCAGATACAGGCACATCCCTTCTTCCAGCTGGGCGTTGGTCTTGAAGGCCATCCCGCCCACCGACAAATCCACTATGGCTCCCCGGCATCTGCCCAGGCTTTGCCCGTCGACTCGAATATCCAGGGTTATGCCCACCGGGAACCTTTGGTAGCGGCGCTTCTCGCTGCTTCTTGCGGCTGTCTTCATTGAAGTCTCCTTACGACAAAACGGCATGTCCACCCCGACGGCTCCGACGCCCCCCTCGTATGGGGGCGTCGGTTGCGCGGTCGCTGCGCTCCCGCGCCTGTCTTGTTGCGCGGCGCTGGACGGCGCGCGCCGCGCTTGTCTTTACGCAGCCAAAGCTTCGGCGCCTCCCACCAATTCCGTGATCTCCGTGGTGATCATGGCTTGGCGCTGGCGGTTGAACTGCACCCCGAGCGCCTCGCGCAATTCGGCGGCGTTCTTGGACGCGGAGTCCATCGCGTTCATGCGCGCCGCCAGTTCGGCCGCCTGCGACTCCAGGAGAATGCGGTAGAGCTGGGCCTTGACGTAGCGCGGCAGCAAGGCCTCCAAGAGGCGCGGGCTTTCCGGTTCGAACCCAAAATCCGCGCCGACCTCCCGCGCCCCGTTGCCGACGGAGACGAAGTCTTCCAGCGGCAGCAGGCTGACGCGCACCAGGCGCTGCTGCGCCGCGGACTTGAACTCGTTGTAGATCACGTCCCAGCGCGAGAGCTTTTTCTTGAAATACTCGCCGAGAACGGCCGCGCCGAGGACCTCGGCGTGCTGGAACCCGACCTTGGGAAATATCCCCGCCATCTCGGCGGCCACCTCGAAATCAAAGCCGCGCAGGCGGCGCATGAAATCGCGCCCCTTGCGCCCCACCAGGGCCAGCGTGATCCGGCGCCCGCGATGCGCCGACAGCCAGTCGAGCGCCGCCCGCTGCAGGCTCGTATTGAACGCCCCGCACAGCCCCTTGTCCGCGGTCACGAGCAGCAGGCCCAGCGGGCCGTCGTCGGGAGCGTGGAAGTAGTCGTGGGCCGAAGGCTGCCCCCGGACGAGTTCCTCCCGGGAGACCCGGTAGGCGTAGAGGTCCCGGATCAGGCCCTCCATCTTGACCGCGAAGGGCCTGCCGGCCAGTATGGCGGCCTGCGAGCGCCGCATGCGCGCGGCGGCCACCATCTTCATGGCCCGGGTGATCTGCTCGGTCGATTTGACCGAGTTTATCTTGCGGCGGATGTCGCGCAAAGAGGCCATGTCAGGCTCCCGCGAAGACCTCCCGCGCGCCCAAGTAATCGCGTATGCCGTCCCGCGCGGAGTAGCGCGCCTGGAAACCGAAGGTCTGGCGCGCCAAGGCGGGATCGCCCAGGGTCTCGTTCTGGAAGAAGGAATACGGATTCTTAAAATACTCCGGCGCGAGCGTCGTTCCCAAGACCTCGTTGAGCGCGGCGATGACCCCGTTGAAATCGGTCTTGGCCCCGGTGCAGACGTTGTAGACTCCGGAAGGCGCCTTCTCCGCGGCCAGAAGGTTGGCCGCGACCACGTCCTTGACGTAAACGAAGTCCCGGTACTGCTGTCCGCGCTCGAAGACGCGCGGCCGGCGTCCCTGGCGCATCTGCAGGGCCAGTTGCCAAATCATGCTCGCCGCCTTGGCCTTGAAACGCTCGCCGGGACCGAATACGTTGAAATAACGCAAGCCCACGATCCGCCGCTTGGGCTCGGCCCGGTTGAATTCCGCGGCCACCTTCTCCATGACGCGCTTGGAAAATGCGTAGACATTGAGCGGCCGCGGCGCGGCGTTCTCGCGCATCGGCACCGACCCGTCGCCATAGACGCCGGCGGAGGAGGCGTAGACCACCCGTTCGACGCCTTGGCGCAGGGCCCAGCGCAGCAGCGCCCGGAAGGCCTCGACGTTGGCGCGCAGCATGCGGGCCTGGTCGACCACCGTCGTGTCCGTGATGGCGGCTTCGTGGAAAATCGCCTCGACCGGACCCACCCTGTCCTCCCACGAATCGGGATCGGCCAAGTCCGCGGCGATGAAATCGCCGGGGAAATCCCGCAGGTTGGAGAAGTGACCGGAGGTGAAATCGTCCAAGCCGACGACTTCGTGCCCGGCGCGCGCCAGTTCCAAGGCTATATTGGAACCGATGAACCCCGCCGCCCCGGTGACCAGGGCCCTCACGGCTTCTTCCTGCGCGCCATCACCGTCTCCAGGGGCACGGTGGGCGCCAGACTCAGGTCATTCAACCGCGCCAAGAGTTTCGCGGAAGGCTTGCCCAGGGTATCGGCCAGCGGGCCGCTGAACAGCGCGAGCAGGGACAGCAAGGCCTCGTGGTCCCAGGGCGTGATGCCGCCGGCGGCTAGCTGGTCCTTCTCAAGCCTGGCCGCGTATTTTTTCAGCCCCTTGGGTTCGTGCGCCACCAAGTCCGCGAACGCCGCCGGGGAATCCTTGTCGGCGACGAAGGAAAAAACCCCGGCCAGTTCGGCCCGCCCTATCGACACCAGGGCTTCCATGCAGCTGAGGTTGATGACCCCGCCCTGGCCCCCGGGCTGCTGCGCGCGCGCCGGCACGCCCGCCGCGGCCAGCGCGGCGAGGACCGCCAACGTCCGGAATTTTGGACTCATGGTGCCTCCTGAAAACGCCTCTTGAATTCGGACAACGCCTCGCGCAAACGAGCCTCGAGCGCGTCATCCAAGGCTTTCTTATCGCGAATATCCCTGGCCAAGTCGGGACAACGAGCTGCGACATGGGCCAGGAACCCCGCCTCGAAGGCGCGCGCCCGCGCCGCGGGGACGTCGTCGAGATGCCCGTTGATCCCGGCATAAATCACCATCACCTGGTTTTCAAACGGCATGGGCTGGAATTGATCCTGCTTGAGCAACTCCACCAGGCGCTGTCCCCGCCCCAACTGCTTCTGGGAAGCCTGGTCCAGATCGGCCCCGAATTGCGCGAACGCGGCCAGTTCGTTGTATTGGGCCAGATCCAGGCGCAGACGCCCAGCCACCTGCTTCATGGCCTTGGTTTGGGCCGCGCCGCCGACCCGCGAAACGGAGATGCCGATATTCAGCGCGGGCCGCACCCCCGAATAGAACAGGCCGGTCTCGAGGTATATTTGTCCGTCCGTGATCGAGATGACGTTGGTCGGGATGTAAGCCGAGACGTCGCCCGCTTGGGTCTCGATGATGGGCAGGGCCGTCAGCGAGCCGCCGCCGTGCTCCGCGGAAAGCTTGCAGGCCCGCTCGAGCAGGCGGGAATGCAGGTAGAAGACGTCGCCGGGATAGGCCTCGCGTCCCGGGGGACGGCGCAGCAAGAGGCTCATTTGCCGGTAGGCTTGCGCGTGCTTGGAGAGATCGTCGTAGATGATGAGCACGTCCCGGCCCTTCCACATCAACTCCTCGCCCATGGCGCAGCCGGCGTAGGGCGCGATATACAGCAGCGGCGCGGGATCGGCGGCGCCGGCCGAGACCACGAAGGAGTACTCCATCGCCCCGTGATCCTCCAGGACCTTGACCACCTGAGCCACGGTGGACTGCTTCTGGCCCACGGCCACGTAGATGCACACCGGCCGCCGGGGAGCGTTCTTTTGGTTGATGATGGTGTCGATGGCGATGGCGGTCTTGCCGGTCTGGCGGTCGCCGATGATCAGCTCGCGCTGGCCGCGGCCTATGGGGATCATCGAGTCGATGGCCTTGAGCCCGGTCTGCAAGGGCTCCGCGACCGGCTGGCGCTCCACCACTCCGGGCGCCACCACCTCGATGGGCCGGGTCCGTTCGGTGCGGATGGGGCCCTTGCCGTCGAGGGGCTCGCCCAGGGGGTTGACCACGCGGCCGAGCAGGGCCTCGCCGACCGGCACGGACATGACCTTGCCGGTGCGCTTCACCGGATCGCCCTCGTGGACCAGATAGTCCGGCCCCAGCAAAACGCAGCCGACGTTGTCCGGCTCGAGGTTGAGCACCATGCCCACGACCCCGCGCGGCAATTCCAGCAGTTCTCCGGCCATGGCGTTCTCCAGCCCGTAGACCCGCGCGATGCCGTCCCCCACCTGAAGGACCGAACCCTCCTCCTGGAGCCGGGAGGCCTGCCGATAGCGCTCCAGCCGCTCCTTGATGACCGCCGTGATCTCCTCGGGTCTAATCGCCACCGATGGCCTCCTTGAGCCCGCGCAGTTGGCCGCGCAAGCTGTTGTCCAAAACCCAATCGCCCAGCCGGACCCGCAAGCCGCCCAGCAGGTCCGGATCCAGCCGCATCTCGAGCTCCACCCCGCAGCCCGCGAATGATTCCAGACGCTGACGCAAACGCCGCCGGTCCGCCTCCGGCAAAGGGCGGGCCGCGAACACCAACGCCCGGGCCACGCCCCGCTTGCGCCGCAGCAGCGCGGAAAAATCCTCGGCGGCCTGGGGCAGAAGATCGAAACGCTTCCGGTCGATCAGAAGCCGCAAGAAATCCGCCGTCAACTCCGAGATGCGGTCCGCCAGGTCACCCGCCACGAGCTGCTTCTTTTCGGCGAGCGGCACGCGCGGATCGCCGAGCCAGCCGCGCGCGGACGCCAAGGCGCCCGCGCAGGCCCGCAGCTCCTCGGCCACGACCTCCTCCCGCCCCTTCCCGGCCGCCGCCGCGAACAACGCGCGGGCGTAGCGGCGGGCCAACGTCCGATCCGCGGTCCGCATCAGCTGCTCGCCTTTCGCTCCAGGTCCCCGAGGAAGTCGTCGAGCACCTGCTTTTCCACGGCGGGGTCGACCGAACGGCGCAGGAGCTTTTCGGCCGCCTGCACGGACAGCCCGGCCACCTCAAGACGCAGCTCGCGCACAAGCCGCTCCTTCTCCCGGGCCAGCTCGGCCGCCGTCTTATCGCGCAGCTCCCGCGCCTGCCGCTCCGCCTCGGATTTAAACCGCGTCAGCACCGCCTCCCCATCCTGGGCGGCCCGGGCCAGCACCTCCTCGCGACGGGCGGCGGCTTGCGCCAACTGCGCCGCGAGCTCGGCCTGGATGCGTTGCGCCTCCTCCCGGGCCAGACGCGCCGCGGCCGCTTCGGCCTTGAGGCGTTCCTCGCGCTCGGCGATGACGGCCAGCAGCGGCCCCCAGGCGTAGCGCCTAAGCAGCGCCGCCAAAAGCAGGAACGTGACTACGGTCCAGAACATCAGCCCCGCGTCCGGGGTCAGCAGCTTGTCCATGGAAGCCCGCGGCCTCGCGCGCCCGGCTCAGTGTCCCGTCGCGCTCGGCGCCGCGGCCGCCGGCGCTTCGGTCCGGGCGGCGGCGGTCACGCCCTGGTTGA
>JAQUMZ010000018.1 GCA_028717865.1 Elusimicrobiota bacterium
GAACGCCGGGGCGGACAATAGTCCGGCCAGGGCGCAGGCGACGGCTGGCTTGGATATCTTCACGGGCGTTTCTCCGCGCGCGTCTTTCGGGCCTTGGGGGCCGTCTTGGATTCGGCGGGCGCTTTAACCGGGTTTTTGGGCTTGGCCGGGGCCGCCGCTTTGGCGGGGGGTTCGGCCGGCGCGACGGCCGCGGGCGCCTGTTCCTCCTCCAGCTTCGTGCGCAAGGCCGCGGCCTCGTCGAGCAGTTCCCGGCGCCGGGCGGCGACCGATTCGGCGGCGCCGCCCGCGCTTTCGTCGCCGCCGAGGCGCTGCTCGACGGCGTCCGGCATGACCAGGGCCTGCCCCGCCTCCCGCGCCAGCGTCTCGGCCCGGGTCCGTTCGGCGGCGAAGCAATACGGGTCGGGCAGGGCTCCGATGCGGGCGAGGAGCGGGTTCAGCCGCGACAGCCGCCCGGAAGGGGTCGTCTCGCTCTCGGCCTGCTGGAGCTGCTCGGAGAAGGCCGCGCGCCAGCGTTCGTCGAGGCCGGCGGCCCGGATGTCGGCCTCGGCGCGCAGGGCCTCGCGGGCGGTCCGGCCGCAGCGCGCCGCGGGGTCGGCGTCGAGAATCGCCAGGCCCCGGGCCCAGCCGCGCGCGGCGGCGCCGAAGTCGCAGGCGCGCCGGCGCGACGCGGCCTCGGCGTCGGCGGCGCAGAAGACCCGCTGGTCCGCGGCCCGGCGCGAGATTATGCGGCGCTGGCCGCGCAGTCCGGAGAGGTAGCGGTCGCAGCCCGCCGGCAGGGAGCGCGCCATGTCCACGGCGTCGTCGACGCGCTTAAGATCGTATTGGCAGCGCTCGGGAGAGGAGTCGGAGGCGGCCTCGGGCAGGGCTTCCTCCAGCTTGGCCAGCGCCGCGGCGTTCTTTACGGCGCGCTGCCGGCGCGCCCGGCAGGTCTCCAGGAGCTCCCGGTACTGGGGCTTCTCGCGGGCGGCGTCCGCGATTTGCGCCTCGAGCCGGGCGTAGGAGGTTTCGGCTTCCTTCAGGGCGCAGCCCAGGGCCTGGTTGTCGGCCGAGGCCAGCCGGCCGAGGGCCAGCTCGAATTCCTTGGCCACGGGGACCTCGATCGCCTCGTCTATGACGTTGCCCGCGGCCGCCGAGATGATGGATTGCAGGAGGAAGGACCTCGAGTCCTCCAGGACGAACGTGCGCGACACGACGTAGGGGCCGCCGTTGGCGCGCTTGACCGCGCGCGTCTCGACGTCGCGAAAGCCCTTCGGGGTCCGGCGCAACGACGTCTCCTCGACCTCGACGCGCTGGCCGGGAGGCAGGCCGTCCACCCAATAGGCGCCGCTGACCGTGACGGCGTCGCCCTGTTCGTGCTGGCCGAGCCGGACGGGCTTCTCCAGGTGCAGGCCCGCCGAGGTCAGCTCCGGCCCGGGGGCCGGCGCCGCGGCCTGGACCAAACCCTCCAGCTCGGCGATGAGCTTCGGGTTGCCGCGCAGGACCGCCGCGGCCGCGCGCAGCTCGGCCAGGTCCGAAGCCAGGGACGTCTTCTTCTCAAGCTCCGAGACCCGGCGCCGGATATCGGCCAGGGCGTGAATGCGCAGCTGGTCGCCCAGGTAGCGGCGCAGCCAGCCGCGCAACTCCTCCGAGGGCAGGCCCGCGCTGACGTCCGTTTCGAGCCGGTTCAAGACGTCGGCCTGCCAGCGCTGCGAAACGTAAGTCACGAAGTGGGCGGCGGCGGCGGGGTCCCGGTGCACGCCGGCCAGGACCTTGTCGAAATAGGGCTTGGCCAGGGGCACGGCCTCGGAGGCGGCGTCCGCGCCGGTCGATTTGGCGAATTCCTTGCCCCAGGACGCGGCGAAGAGGTCCGTTCCGGCCGGAGCCTCCAGGGCGGTTGCGCGCGGCTCGGCCAGGGCCCGGGTCAGGGCCGTCCAGTGATCGTGGTAGGCCGCCATGGCCGCGAGCAGGGCGTGCATGGGGGGCGTGACCAGGCCGGAGGGGGGCAACTCGGCCAGCGGCAGGAAAGCCAGGGGGCCGGAGTCCGCCAGGGCCTGCCCGGCCTTGAGCTTGGCCAGGGCCGGCTCCAACTCCTGCGCGGCCTGGGTCCGCGCCGAGAGCGCCTGCAGGGCTTTCCAGTCGGTCATGCGCAGGCGCCAGGCCCCGGGCCGGCCTTGCAGGATGAAAATCCCGCGCCGGCGCAGGGCCGCGAGGCTCTCGGGGCCGAAGGCCGCTTCGAGCCAGGGCCCTGGTTCGGGGCGCTCGACGGCCGCGGGGGCCGGCTGGGGCGCGGCCGCCGGCTCGGACCAGGCCAGCGGGACCAACAGGCAGGCGAGGGTTAGGGGGTTCATAGGGGTTTTAGAGCCGGTAGCGGGATTCCAGGGCTTGCGCCGCCGCGAGCGCCGCGTCGGCCGCCTGGCGCGCCTCCTGGTCTTGAATGCGGTCGCGGGCCTCGCGCAGGCGCCGTGAGGCTTCCGCCAGGGCGCGCAGGTCGGCTTCCAGCCGGCCGCGCAGGCTTTCCTGCATCGCGGCGAAGTCGCCGACCAGCTCGTGGTGCGCGTCGGAGCGCCGGACGCGGATGGGCACGGAGAAGTTGCCTTGGGCCAGGCGCTCCAGCGCGCCGGAAAGCACGCGCAGGGGCCCCGCGAAGCGGTGGGACCACACCAGCGCGACGAGGGCGCTGGCCAGGACGGCGATCGCGCCGCTGATGATCAGGGGTCCGCGCATGGCCTGGCGGGTCCATTCCAGGGAA
Source organism: Elusimicrobiota bacterium (assembly GCA_028717865.1). Lineage (GTDB taxonomy): Bacteria > Elusimicrobiota > Elusimicrobia > UBA1565 > UBA9628 > UBA9628. Next base: position 2,729 of record JAQUMZ010000018.1, read on the forward strand.
TGGAACAGCTCCTGGGAGGAGAGGGCGGCTTCCTCGACGCCGCGCATTACGCTGTAGGAGACGAGCGCGACGGAGCCCAGGACCAGGGTCAGCACTACGGACAGGAGGTGGAATTGCAAGGAGGGGTCCACCCAAAATCGCCGTCGTTTCTGGCTCTTCATCATTCGCGCGCCGCGCAGGGAATCCTAACAAGAGAGAACGTGCTTCGTCAACGGAACCGTTTTATAAATGCTTTAGAAAGAAGTCCGCGAGCCGGCGGTCGTAGTCGGCCCCGGCGCTCTCGCGGCACTTGGCGTGGCGGGCCCCCGGCACGATCCAGAGCTCCTTGGGCTCCCGGGCCAGGGCGTAGAGCTCGCGCATGTCCTCGGGGGGCATGAGCCGGTCGTCGGCCCCGCCGATGACCAGCAGCGGCCGCGGCGCCAGGCGCTCCACGAAGCGCCCGGGGCTGAAGCTGTCTATGTCGTCCCGGCCGGCCCGCCGGCGCAGGGTCCAGAGCACGAGCATCATCAGCGGGAAATAGGGCAGGCGCAGGTTGTTCCAGGCCCATCGGCGCACGACCCGGCGGTAGTCGCAGAAGGGGCTCTCCAGGGCCACGGCCTTTATCTCGGGGTGGGCGTGGGCGGCCATGGCCGCCACGGCGGCGCCCATGGAGAGGCCGTAGACGCCCAGCCGGCGCAGGCACTCCGGCCGCCGCCGGCGCAGGTGCTCCATGGCCGCGTCGAAGTCCACGATCTCCATGCAGCCCAGGGTGGTGAACCTCCCGGCGCTCTCGCCGTGCGAGCGGTGGTCGAAATAGACGAGGTTGAGGCCGGCCTCCGAGTTGAGGAAGCTGGTCTGGGCGAGCAGTTCGCCCTTGTTGTCGCCCCAGCCGTGGCACATGAGCACGGCGCGCTCGTCGCCCGTGGGGGAGGGCAGGAACCAGCCCTTGAGCAGCAGGCCGTCCTTGGTCGTGAAGGAGATCGGCTCGTAGCGCAGGCCGAACTGCTCCGGGAAAACGCTCAGGCGGCTCTTCTTGGGCGGATGCAGGACGATGCCGGCGCCGAGCCAGGCCACGGCCGCGACGGCGAGAGCCAGCCCCAGGCCCGCCAGGAGCAGGACGCTCATGGCAGGGCGCGCACCTCGCGCTCGGAGGGGCGCAGCTTCTGAAGGAGGCGCGCCGCGCTGCGGCGGCCGTCGGGCCGCCAGTCCGGCCGGATGTCGCGTACGGGCGCCAGGACGAAGGCCCTGCGGGCGGCCTGGGGATGGGGCAGGGCCAGCCAGGGATTGCGAAGGCGCCTGCCGGCGAAATCGAGCATGTCTATGTCGAGCGGGCGCGAGCCCCGGCGCCGCCCCGGGCGGCGGCCGGCCTTGGCTTCCAGGCGCTTGAGCTCCACGAGCAGGCCCATGGGCGAAAGCGAGGTGCGGTAGCGCGCGGCCAGGTTTAGGTAGCGCGGCTGGCGCGCCCCGCCCTCGGGCGCGGTGTCATAGAATCTGGAGCGGGCCAGGACGCGTCCTCCCGGCAGCCCTTCCAGCCGGCGCAGGGCCCGGAGCAGGTTGGCCCGGCGCCGTCCCAGGTTGGAGCCGAGCGCCAGGAGGCATTCGCTCATGAGCGGCGGCGCTCGGCCGCGCGGTAGGCGCGCCAGAGCGCGGCCACCACGAGCACGCAGAGCGCCAGCGCGGCGGCGTTTCCGAACCAGCCCAGGAAGGCGTCCTCGGGGAGGCTTCGGCCGCGCGCGGCGGCCGCGGCGAAGCCCAGCTTCGAGAAGATGCCGCGTTCGTAGACCAGCAGGGTCCAGAGCAGCCAGTAGAGCAGGCCGATGACGGCCAGGCAGCCGACGGCCAGGGCGCCGAGGTGCACGGGGTCGTAGCAGGGCTCTTCGGGGTCCTCCCGGTCGGAGAAGAGCTCCAGCAGCGCGTCACGGAGCCTGGCCGCGAGCTTCATCGGGACCTGAACATGTCCGACATGTCGTAGAAGCCGGGCTTGCGGCCGAATACCCAGAGCGCGGCGCGCAGGGCCCCGGCGGCGAAGACGTCCCGGGAGTGGGCCCGGTGGGTGAGTTCGAGGCGCTCGCAGGGCCCGGCCAGGGTGAGGGTGTGCTCGCCGACGACGTCGCCGATGCGCTGGGAGACGACGGCGGGCGGTTGCCCCGAGGCCTCGGCCACGACCGAGGCCAGGCGCAGGGCGGTGCCGGAGGGGGCGTCGCGCTTGAGCTTGTGGTGGGTCTCGCTGATGGAGACGTCGTAGCCGGGCAGGAGCCGTCCGGCGGCCTCGGCCAGCAGGCACAGGGCGTGGATGCCGGGGCTGAAGTTGGGCGCCAGGAAGACGGCGACGCGCCGGGCGGCCGCCCGCAGCCGGGCGGTCTGCGCGGGGCTAAGGCCCGTGGTGCCCAGGACCGCCGCCACGCGGGCCCGGGCGCAGAGTTCGGCGGCTTCGACGCAGAACTCCGGGGCGGAGAAGTCCACCAGGACGTCGGCTTGGGCCAGGGCTTGGGCCAGGGCCCGGGGCGGCAGGCAGCCTTCGGCGCGGTCCACGCGGGCCGCCGCCGAGAAGCGCCGGTCCTCGGCGGCCAGGGCGCAGACGCGCCGGCCCATGCGGCCGGCGGCCCCGGTCACGACCAGCCTCAGGCGCTTTTTCATCCTGGAAATAATGTTAGCAAAGGCGGATGCCCGGGTCTATTGACAAGGGCCCTGGTCGGGGGGTATAAAGGTTCATGATCGCGGTCAAAGCCTATGCCGCCAAGACGGCCGGCGCGCCGCTGGAGCCGTTTTCCGTGGCGCGCCGCGAGCCCGGCGAGCGCGACGTTCTCATAGAGATCGCTTACTGCGGGATTTGCCACTCCGATATCCATCAGGCCCGGCAGGAATGGGGCCCGGCCTCCTTCCCCATGGTTCCCGGCCACGAGATCGCCGGCCGGGTGGCCCGGGTCGGGAGCAAGGTGCGCCGCTTCAAGCCGGATGACTGGGTCGGGGTGGGCTGTTTCGTGGATTCCTGCCGGACCTGTGCTAGCTGCCGCTCGGGGCACCAGCAGTTCTGCCGGACCGGGGTTACCTACACCTACAACAGCCTGGAGCAGGACCGCCGCACGCCGACCTTCGGCGGCTACTCGACCGCGATCGTGGTGGACGAGGACTACGTGCTCAAGCTGCCGCCCCGCCTGCCGCCCGAGCGGCTGGCGCCGCTGTTCTGCGCGGGGGTGACGACTTACGCGCCGCTGAAGCGCTGGGGCGCGCGGCGGGGCCGGCGGCTGGGGGTGGTGGGCCTGGGCGGCCTGGGGCACATGGCGGTCAAGATCGGCGCGGCCCTGGGCGCCGAGGTTTCGGTGGTGAGCCGCTCGCGGGCCAAGGCCGCCGACGCCAAGCGCTTGGGAGCCGCCGATTTCTTCGCCGCGGGGGAGGGCGCTTCGGCCAAGGCCCTGCGCGGGCATTTCGATCTGCTGATCGACACCGTCTCCGCCGTCCATGACGTCGGCGCGGAGCTTTCGTGGCTGAAGCCCGAGGGGACGCTGATCCTGGTGGGCCTGCCCCCGCGGCCCCTGCAGGTGGAGCCTTTCCCGCTGGTGGGCTTTCAGCGCGTGCTGGCGGGGTCGAATATCGGGGGCGTCGCCGAGACGCAGGAGATGCTGGATTTCTGCGCCCGCAATAAGATATCCGCGGACGTCGAGGTCATCCCCGTCGAGCGGGTCAACGAGGCTTACGAGCGCGCGATCCGGGGCGACGTGCGCTTCCGCTTCGTGATAGACGCGTCATCTCTGCGCTGAGCGCGGCCGCGAAGGCCTCGGGGTTTTCCAGCATCGGGAAATGGGCGCTGGCCGGCACGAAGCGCAGCGCGGCTTTGCGGCGCAGGGACCGCGGCCAGCCGAGGGGCATGAGTTTTTATCAGCCAGGCGGCGAAGTCGTCGGGCGTTTTGAAGTTTTTGACCAGGTCTCGCGGCCAGTCGACCAGGAGGCGGTTCGGGCCGGCTGGGAGCCGCTCCCATATCCAGGAGCGGCAGGCGAAGCCGGGGAGGAAGACGAGGCGTTTTCCTTTCACTTGGGGCGTTCGGGGCGGACGATCAGCCGGGTCAGCTGTCCGGCGGCCATGAGGCCGAATACGGCGCTCGCGGCCCGCAGTCCGGCGGTTCGTGAATTCATGTTTCGCTCAGTCCTTGCGCCCGACGGCCCAAGTCGAGTTCGCCCGGCTTTGTCGTTTATGCGCGGTAAACCTCCCGTCGGTGTCCGACGGTCAAAATCAAGATGATGAGTTCCGATTTGCGCAGCTTGTAGAGGATGCGCCAGTCGCCTGCACGATAGGACCACCTGTCGCTGAGGATGCCGGTCAGACGCTTGCCGAGCCCAGGGTGCTCCGAGAGCCTGATGATGGCCGTTCTTATCCGTTCTTTGATGGTCCGGTCGAGTTCGCTTATGCGACGCGCCGCTTCCTGAGTGTACAGGATGCGGTACGTCATTTGAAGATCTCTTCGTGCTCGACGAGACGTTGCGCGTGCTCGTCTGTTTCTGCCTTCAGGAGGGACAGCATCAGTTTCTTGTCGGCGAGGATTTCCAGGGTTTCAAGCTCCTCCGGAGAGACGAGTACCGCGGAGGCCGTGCCGTTGCGGGTGATGACAACGCGGTCCCGCTTCTTCTTGCCAATGGCGGCGACCATCGCGGGAAGATGCGCGCGCACGTAGGAAACAGGGGCGATTTTGGTCATGGGTTTTGCCCTCCAATCCCATTGTACATCATGTTGTACAATCATGCCAGCCCAAGCCGATGCCGGCTGGATTCGGCGCCCGGGTGGAGGCAGGGGCGTTCTCTTCAGGGAAACAGCAGCAGCCAAAGCAGCGCGATCGTCAGCAGCACCGCGGCGATGCGCAGGCGCACCGCCAGCAGCGGAAGCTCCTCGGCTTGGCAGCCCGCGGCCCAATCGCACAGCTCGTTGGACGCGGCGACGGCGGCCTGCCGGGCTTCGTTAAGGAGCAGGCCCACGATCGCCTTCTGCCGTTCGGGCTCCAAACCGGAGAATCCCTCCGGCCCGCATGCCGGCGTTCTCCAGCGTCGCCACCAGCGGCGCCAGCGCGTCGCGGTTCCGGGCCAGGGAGAAATCGAGCCGCCTGAGGAAGGAATAGCTCTCGCCGGTGCCCGCGCGATTCGGCAAGGCCGCGAAGCTCGCCAGGCCGGAAACCCAGGCCGGGGAGACCGGGCGAAACATGGCCACGGAAGCGGCCGCGGCCGGCCGCAGGCACAAGGCGGCCAACGCGGCGGCCAGGAGTCGCGCCCCCAGGGCTTCCAGAATAAAGGGTCGCGAGCGCGTACGCCAATGTCGTTCGAACTACGGCGACGCCCGCAAAAGGCCCCCGGCGGATTGGGTCGAAAGGGGAACGTGCCGGCTATATCCGCTCCTCCGAGACGATCTCGCCCTTGAGCCCGACCACCACGGCCTTGATGGGAACCTTGCGCCCCGCGCCTTGGGCCGCGCGCCGGGCCAGGGCGAGCAAGCCCGCGCAGCAAGGAACCCGCATGACCATGACCGTGAGGGTGTTGATTCCGGCCTGGTCGATGAGCTGCTTGAGCTTCTCCTCGTATTCGCCCAGGTCCGCGTCGAGCTTCGGGCAGGCGATGGCCAGCCGCCGGCCCTTGAGATAGCCGGCGTGGAAGTTCCCCAGGGCATAGGCTACGCAGTCGGCGGCCAGGACGACGTCGGCGCCGCGGAAATGGGGCGCGGCCGCAGACGCGAGGCGCAGCTGCACGGGCCAGTGGGACAGGGCCGAGGGGGCGGGCGCGCCGTTATCCGGGGCGGGGCCGTTCGTCGCAGGGCCGAAGTCCATGGCCGTCGCGGACGGGCAGCCCGCGCGGCCGTGGTCGGGCGCGGTCTCGCGTTCCTCCATGGACAGGGCCCCCCGCTGGCATTCGCCGAGGCAGGCGCCGAGGCCGTCGCAATGGGCCTCGTTGACCAGCTTGGCCTTGCCGCCGACGATTTGGATCGCGCCTTCCGCGCAGGCCGAGGCGCAGAGGCCGCAGCCGTCGCACTTCTCCTCGTCTATCTTGACCAGCTTTCGTTTCATGGCGTTTCCCTCGCGTTGCCGCGTCCATATTATAGGGAATGCCGGCGTTGGGCGCCTTGACCTAGGTCAAGAGGACGGCCGCCGGCGGGATTCCGGAAAGGAGATGATGGAAAATCGGGGAGGAAAGGGGGCTTTCTGTGCGAGCTTGCTTGAGAATCTGTTTGACGAATTAGCTCGCGACCTGCAGTTCAAGGTCAGTGGACGCAAGAAAGAAAATTCATCGGCGCGGGCGCGCGTTTTTTCGCGCCAGAAGGCCGGGAACCACATCGCACAAGAACTGGTCAACACCGATAGCGTCCACTCCGGGACAGAGGGGGTAGCGTTCGGTGCCGCTGTAGACGGCCCAGCCTTTGGGCTGCCCCAAGTCTTTTCGGGCCTCATGGAATCCCCGGGTTAGCGCCGGCTTGAGACCCAACTTCATCTCGACTAGAGCTAATATCTTCTGTCCCTGGTGGATGACGAGGTCGATTTCAGCCCCGGCATGCGTCCGGAAGAAGGAAGCCTCCAGGCGGCCGCGACCGGTCTCCAGGATTTGCTCGAGGACGAACCCTTCCCAAGACTTGCCGGCCACGGGGTGAGCCAGCAGATCGTCGATGCTGCCAATGCCCAGCAGGGAATGGAGGATGCCGCTGTCACGGATGTAGACTCTCGGGGTTTTGACCAATCTCTTCTTAAGATTCGCATGCCAAGCCGGCAGGGTCCTGACCAGGAACATCTGCTCTAAGATGGAGCGGTAATGCGTGGCGGTCGGTGGCGTCACGCCGAAGCTGGAGGCGAGTTCCTGGGCATTCCAGGGCTGACCGTGGTTGTGGGCCAGCATGGTCCAAAAACGTCTGAGCTCCGGGGCGGCGACCCTGAATCCCAGTTGATTAAGGTCCCTTTCCAGGTAGCTCCGGATGAGGGCCTCTAGCCATCGCCCGGCGGACTCATCCGAGCGCGGCAGAACGGCTTCGGGATAACCGCCCCGAAGCCAATGACGCTTGAGCGGGACTTTCTTGCCGGCTTCCGCTCTGGAGAAGGGGCCAAGCTCCAAGAACTGGATGCGTCCCGCCAGGCTTTCCGATATCTGCCTCAGGGCGAGGAGATTGGCCGAGCCGAGGATGAGGAAGCGGCCGGCTCGCCTCTTCTTGTCCACCAGCGCGCGGAGAAGGGGGAAGAGGTCGGGCCTTCTCTGTATCTCATCGATGATGACGAGGCGGTCCGCTTGAGATTCCAGGTACATCTCGGCGTCGGTCAGCCGGGCCATATCCGAGCCCAACTCCAGGTCGAGGTAGAGATATTTCCGACTCCCATCCTTTCGGGACTTCGCGAATTCCTTGGCCAGAGTGGTCTTCCCGACCTGCCGAGGTCCGATGATGGCCACTACCGGGAATTCCGAGACGGCGCGGCCCAGATCTTCGGAGAGAAGTCTATTTATCATCATTGAAAAAGTAACATATTGCCTTTTGATTATCAATGTAAGCGTTTGGAGCTTCCTCCGGTTGCAGGCCTTTGTCCATGTCATGATGACTCCAGCACCAGGCGAACACACGCTCAATCGTCGGAAATGTTTTGCTTCTCACCCCAATCCCGCCGCACCACTCTTCGCTTTCGCTAAAGATTTTGAATCCATGGCAACACTGCCATAATGACTCCAACCATGACAATCCCAGGGCGGACTCCTCGCCGTAGCGTCCCGTCCTTGCGGCAGAGTAACACGATGAACCCATTGGAGGCTTTGAACTTGCTCAAAAAGCCGGGACCCCGGAAATGGTCTGCGTTAGGGTCAAGGTGCCACCCCATCACGGCCAACAACAAACCCGCGATTGAACCAAACAGGGGAATGCTTCCGATGACGGCGTGGTCGCAGTGTCGAACGTTCTTGTCCGTTCTGTTTCTGGCATGCAAAGAAAAGCCAGCAACCTGCGCAGGCCTTCTTTCAAGTCCGTTAGATCGTCAGGTCCGCGATGAATGCAGTCGTAGATATCCTTAAGTAGCGGGGACCCTAAAAAACTGGTGCCCCCAAGGAGAATCGAACTCCTGTTTCAGCCTTGAAAGGGCCGCGTCCTAACCGTTAGACGATGGGGGCGGAATTGAGCCCGGTGGGATTCGAACCCACGACCCTACGCTTAAAAGGCGTATGCTCTACCCCTGAGCTACGAGCTCGTCAGCGGATCATTATACTACAAACGCTCAGGCCGCGGCCCGCTCGCGGGGCGCCTCGGCCTCCAGGCCGGGCCGCCACACGGGCAGGCGGAAGGAGAACGTCGAGCCCCGGCCGGGCGCGCTCTCGACTTCGATGGCCGCGTCGTGCGACTTGAGGATGCTGCGGGCCAGGGCCAGGCCCAGGCCGAAGCCGCCGGCCATGGCCTTGCCGTTTTCGCAGCGGAAGTTCGCCGAAAAAATGCGTTCCCGGTCCCGCTCGGATATACCGATGCCCGTGTCGCGCACGTAGACCGTCACCGAGCCCGGTTTCGTCGCCTCGCGGCGCAGGCCCAGCCAGATCGCGCCGCCCTCCGGGGTGTATTTTATGGCGTTGCTCAGCAGATTGGTCATCACCAGCGTCAGGGCGTTGCCGTCGGCCCAGACGGGCGGCGCCTCGGCGGGCAAGGCGAGGCTCAAGCGCAGGCGCTTCTTCTTGCAGAGCACGTCCATGAGCAGCGCGCAGGAGCGCAGCAGGTCCGGCAGGTCGAGCCTCTTCCTGGCCACGGCGAAGCGTCCCGACTCCAGGCGGCCGAGGCTGAGCAGATTGCTCACGGTCAGCGCGACGGTCCGGGACTGGGCCTTGATCACCCCGAGCATCTTCTCGCGGTCCGCGGGGCCGATGCGGTCCGCGTATTCCAGGGCGTCGGCCGCGACCTGGATCACGCTGATGGCGTTGTTCAGCTCGTGGCTGACCACGGCGATCAGCCGGGATTTCATGGCGACCAGGTCCTTCGCGATCCGGTATTGCTCGTTGAGACGCCCGGTCAGGTCCTGCATCCGGTTCAGCAAGTCCCGCATCTCGGGGCATGCGGCGTGGACGTCGCAGGACCAGGGCTGGCCCAGGCGCCAGTTCCGGGCCCGTTCGCCCAGGCGCGCCAGCGGCCGCCCCACGATGAGCCAGAAGAGGAAGCTCAAGGCCAGGCCCGTCAGGATGGTGACGGCCAGCAGCGCCGCCATCAGCTCGGGATGCCCATGCTGCGCCCTGGCCGCCGCGGCCGAGAACAGCAGGCCCAGCGCGAAGGCGGAGACGAACGCCGCGACGATGGCGGCTTGGGTGCGCGGCCGGAGCGGACTCATGCGCCCACAGCATAGCGCGCGAGGCTCAAGAACGGCTCAAGCCCTAACGGCCCAGTTCTTCCAGGGTCTTGGCGTAGGCGCGGTAGAGCGGCGTGACCTTGCCCTTGCCCGGGATGAGCTGGTCGAGGGTCTGCCACCAGAAGCCGCCGCAGAGCGACCGGGGCATGGCGCAGGAGGCGGCGGTCGCGAACATCAGCAGGTCCTCGCGCGCGGCGGCCACGTTCGCGGGATCGAGCCACCAGTAGCCCTGCAGCTGGTCGCGCTCCACGTAGCCCAGGCTGCCGATCATCAGCCGCTTGTCGGGGAGCTCGGCGTGCATGCGGTCGAAGATGGTCTCGAGGGCCATGCCCACGGGGTTGTCGTCGGGCTGCAGGCTCACCGCCAGCACGTCGAGGTCGCGTCCGAAGCCCAGCCGGGAGTAGCGCTTCAGCCACCCCGTCGTGGAATGCTCCTCGTCCGGCGCCGTGCCGTCCCACCAGTACAGGGTCGCCACCGTCTCCAGGGACGGGTCGAGCTCCTTGATCTTGGCCGCCCCGGTCGAGTAGATCCGGAAGACCTGGCTCGGCGAGAGGGGCGAGCGCACGCCGCCCAGCCAGTCGCCGTTGAGCTCGCTGCCGACCTCCCAGGAGCGGATCCGGTCGCGGTAGTGCAGGGCCAGGTTCTTGACCCGCTCGGCGTAGACCTGCGGGGTCAGCGCGCTGGGCCATTGGCCCGTGTCGAGGACCGTGCCCATGATGCGCAGGCCGTTGCTCCATGGCGGCGACGATGGCGTCGTACTCGGCGAAGGAGCCGTGCTTGGCGTAGACGAAATCGTCCGGGTTGCTGCGGAAGACCAGCCGGACCCAGTTGGCGCCCGAGCGCTTGACGCCGGTGATGACCCGCTCGTAGTGGTCCAGCCGCTGGAAAATGCTCTCGTCGATGACCAGGCCGAAGCGCAGGGCGTCCCGGCCCGCCTGGGCCTGGGCGATCTGCAGGCCGTGCTCGAAGAGAAGCTTCTGCCACGCCGCGGAGACCGCGCCCAAAGCCTCGTCGAAGGCCCGGGCGCGGGCCGCGGGGTCCTTCTGGGCGTGCGCCTCGGCCAGGAGCTCCTTGGCGCGGTCGGCCGCCTTGCGCGCCTTGGCCCCGGGCCGGTAGATCGGGGTCCAGTCGGCGGCGTGCTTGTTCCAGGACTCCTTGAAGCGGCGGTACTGCGCGGCCGCGATCTCCTCGTTGAGGGCCACGACGTCGCCGTCGGCGAAGCCCGCGCCGTTCTTGTCCGCCCAGACCGTGGAGAAGCCGTCGCCGGCTACCGGCCAGGGCAGGCTCAGGCGCGCCCGCTCCCAGCGCTCCCAGCCCAGCATGAGCTCGCCGTCCTTCGACTCCAGCCGGGCGGGCTGGGACCGGCCGTCGTCGGGGTGCTCGACCAGGACGGCGCAGAGGCGCGGATCGGACTGGCTCGCGCGGTCGGCCCGGCCGATGTGCTCCAGGAAGCGCGCCAGGTCCAGCCGCCGGCCCGCGCGGTCGTAGGCCAGCAGCTTCACCGACTTGACCGGCGCCGCCCAGGCGCGCGACGCCGGCGCCGCGACGCAAAGGAAAGCGGCCAGGGCTCGGGCGGGCACGGGCTTAAATTAGCAAATTTAGCGGCGGCGCATGGCGGCGCGGCGCAGCTCTTCCCAGTGCTCGCGGCCGAAGAACAGCGCGTAGTTCGCCAGCCCGGAGAGCGTCGCGACGCGGTCGTAGGCCCCGCCGGCCAGCAGGGTCCAGGCCACCCAGAGCCAGGCCAGGGCGCCCAGCCAGCGCACCTTGACCGGCAGGAAGAAGAAGAGCAGGACCCGGGTCTCGCCCTGGAGCCGCGCGAAGGCCAGGAAGGCGCTGAGCTGCAGCGGCCCGCTGGAGAAGCCGGCGCCCCAGGCCAGGGCCGCCGCGGTCACGGCGGCCGCGCCGGACAGGAAGAAGATCGTCAGGCGCAGCTCCCCCCAGGAGCGCTCCAGGGCGCGCATGACCGCGTAGATCACCAGGATCCAGACGGCCAGCCAGAGCGGGCCGGTTTCGGGGGGGATGAAAAGGAAGGTCAAGGCGCGCCAGACCTGGCCCGCGCGCAGGGCCGCCGGGTCCAGGGCCAGGACGGCCGGGAATTCCGGCTTGAACAGAGACAAGACGCCCACCGCGGCGTTCATGCCCGCCAGGAAAAGCGGCAGGTCGGGCAGGGCCAGGAAGCCGACGCGGCGCTCGATGCGGCGCAACATGCCTTCATGATACAACATGCGCCGGTCCAGAGTCTCGCGGTGCGGCACGTCGGAAAATTGCATAGCCCGGAAAATGTTGTTATAATCGCTTTTGTTCCGTCGAGAAGAATGACACTCACGTCCCTGCGTTTGCCGACTGATTTCTCCAGCTTTTCCGCGGCCGTCCGCGCGTCGCCTGGCGGCCGGTGGCCGGCGTGAGCCGGCCGCGGCGCCATCGCGTCGCGCTGCGCCCCCAGGCGCGGCGGCGCCGGCTGCGGCTGTTGGCCGCCGCGGCCTGCCTGGCCGCGCTGGGCTCGGCGGCGGCGCTGACGATCCGGCACCTGGGCGCCG
>JAQUMZ010000019.1 GCA_028717865.1 Elusimicrobiota bacterium
CATCCGGTTGCCCTCGTCGGAAAGCTCGACCGAGGTCCAGCGGCCGAAGGTGGGAGAGCCCTTGCGGATGTCGACGGCCACGTCGAATATCCGTCCGCGCGTGCAGCGCACCAGCTTGCCCACGGGACGCTTGGGCAGCTGGTAGTGCAGGCCGCGCAGGGTGCCGCGCGCCGAGCGGGAGAGATTGACCTGCACGAAGGCGGGCAGCCCCAGCGCGGCCAGCTCGTCGGTCCGGAAGCTTTCCATGAAGCAGCCCCGCTCGTCGGCGAAGGACTTGCCCTCGATGAGCAGCGGCCCGGGCAGGCCGCAGGGCTTGGCCGTGAAGCTCACCGCGAGGCCTGGTTCTTATGCCGCCGCCAGTACTCCACGCCCTCCGGCGGCAGGGTGTAGACCGGGTCGTAGTACTCGTAGCGGCGCTTGAGCGCCTCGGGGTCGTCGTGCTCGATCGAGGTTCGGTAGTTTTTTGTCCAGTAGGAGACGCCCTTGATCCGGTCGTAGTCGGCGTATTGGTGTATCCAGCGCTTGCCCACGAAGGGCACGTCGCAGCAGACCCGCGGCGTGGCGAAGCCGGGCAGGTAGCCCATGATGTCGTGCTGCAGGCTCTGGGCCTCGGAGACGGACATGCGCCAATGCTCGCAGTTGGGGATGATGTCGCACATGTAGAAGTAGTAGGGCATGATGCGGGCGTGGTCCACGAGCATGAAGCAAAGCTCGAGCATGGCCTGGGCCGTGCCGTTGACCCCGCGCAGCAGGACTCCCTGGTTGCGCACGTCGCGGAAGCCCAGGTCCAGGATCTTGCGCGCGGCGCGCCCGACCAGGGGCGTGACCTGGGCGGCGCAGTTGATGTGGGTGTGCATGGCGATGTCTATGTTGCGCTGGCGCGCCTTCCTGGCCAAGCGCTCCAGGCCGCGCAGGACCTCGTCCTGGAGGAAATGCTGGGGCAGGCCCTGCAGGCCCTTGGAGGCCAGCCGGATGTCGCGAATGCTCGGGATGTCCATGAGGGCCGAGACGAAGGGCTCGAGCTGGGCCATGGGGACGTTGGCGATGTCGCCTCCGGAGACCACCACGTCGCGCACGCCCGGGGTCTTGCGCAGGTACTCGAGGATCTTCTCGAAGCGCTCCTTGGCCGGCAGCTGGAACTTGCCCTTCTTGACCTGGGGCGTGGAAAGGCCCACCAGGTCCATGCGCGTGCAGTGGCCGCAGTACTGCGGGCAGGTCGCGGTCAGCTCGGCCAGGACCTTGGTCGGGTAGCGGTGGGTCAGGCCCTCCACGGCCCACATCTCGCTTTCGTGCAGGCTGTCGCGCGAAGCCATGGGATGGCTGGGCCACTCCGGGTGCCGGTCGCCGGCGGCGGGCAGCATGTAGCGCCGGACCGGGTCGTGGCGCAAGTCGCGCTCGGCCATGCAGTTGATCATTTGGGGCGGCATGAGGATGGACATGGTGGCCCAGTCGCGCTGGTCGGCCTCCAGGTCCGCGAGCAGCTCGTCTTCGAGGAAGCCGCCCAGGACGGCCTTGAGCTCGCGCAGGTTCTTGACCGTATTCTGGCGCTGCCAGAGGGCGCTCTCCCACTCCTTGACGGTGACGTTTTTGTAGCCGGGCAGGCGCCTCCAATCCGGCTCCGCGTACTCGCGCTTGAGCGGATATCGGAAGGGCTGTCCGGCGCGGTCCGCCTTGACCGGCTTGAGCGTGGGCTTCATTTTGGAATGCCTCCTCGTGAGGGTATTCTAGCCCGTTTCCGTGCGGGCGGGCAAGTGCCAGAATTAATTCTTGCGAGTCTCTAAATTCATCCATAGGCCGTTTGGGAACCGGTTTTCGGGCCATTGGACACTGTCCGATCGGAGCCCCGACGATTAAAATATATTGACGATGCATAGGCAGAGCTGCGTCCTGGCCTTATTGTTGGCATGCCCGCCGGGGGCCGCGTGGCCGTTGTCCGTCTCGCGGTCCGCCGCGGCCGTAAGACTTTCCGTCCCGATCGCTTCCGGCCGGATATTGTCCTTGCCCGCGCCCGCCGGTCCGGCCGCGCTTGTGCCGCCCGCGCCGATCGGCGTCGGCCGCAATGAGGCCGTGCCCGAGCCGCAAAGCCTGAAGGAACTGGCCGGCGGCGTCCGGGACCGGCTGCTCGCGGGACCGGTCGGCGCGCTAAAGAGGACCGTGAACGAACACGGCGCGCAAATGGGCCCGAAGCTGTTGTCCGCCGTGGAGAAATCGGTGCGCCTGGGCGACGACGCCCAAGCCCTGGCCGAGGAATTGGCCGATATAGCCGCGGACAGGAAGGACGCGCCGCTCACCGAGCCGGAAAGAGTCCTGTCCCTGCAATTGAAAGCCTATATCCTGGAGTTGCGTTCCGCTCAAAAGGATCTCCTGGAAGAGCTCAAAGGCATCCCGGAAGCCCAACGCGAAGCCATGGGATTTTCGGCTCCGGCGCTCGCCGTCCTGCCGGTCGCGCGCGGCGGACCGGGATTTTTCGGCCGCGATCCGAATAGCCTGCGTCCGCTGCGCATCGGCGAGGAGCGCCGGAACGTCCTGCTGCACGACATGAAGAATTCGGCTTTCGTGGCTTCCAATTTGATGTTCCAGCGGGTTTTGAGGAAGTCGGACGATTTGCCCGCTCAATTGCGGCGAGACCTGGAGCGCTCCCTGGCCCTGGGACGTCCCGCCGAGTCGTTGGCCCGGCAACTCATGGACTTGAAGTCGGACGGCCGGGCCGGCTTGCGGCGCCAAGCCGACTTGCTGACGCGGATCAAGGCCATAGCCGAAGGCCTGGGCGCGACGCAGCATCGGATCAAAAGCCGCGTGGAGAAGCTGCTGGAAAACGATCCCGCCGCGGCCGCCCTGGCCTGGGCGCCGCGGATTCTGCTCGACGTCCTGCGCGACATCTTGCCGCGCGCGGAGATCGCCCGGGCGGAGCTTTGGGGCAGCGCCGAGGCCAAGCCCGAGCCCGGTCCCGTCCACGACGCCGTGGTCTGCGTCCTGGGCCGCGTGGGCGCGGTCCTGGAGGAACTCGGCATAGAGCGCAAGCTGGAGATAGACCTGCGCGAAGGCGGCGCGGTCGCGGACCAGCAGGGCCTGGACCGGATACTGACCAACTTGATACTCAACGCGGCGGACGCCATGAAGGATTCGCCGGTCAAGCGCCTGTCCGTGCGCATCAGCGAGTCGTGGGACGAGGAGCGCGTGCTCATCGAGGTTTCCGACACGGGCCCCGGCCTGGATAAAGACCAGATTCACAAGATAACGCGCGGGCAACGCTTCACGAGCAAGGGGCCCGCGAAAGGCAGCGGGGTGGGCTTGCCGTCGGTGCGCGCCGCCGCGCTGGACGCCGGGGGCAGCTTCTCCGTGATGTCCGTTCCGGGCCGCGGCGCCGCCTTCCGCGTGGAACTGCCCTTGTACCGCGGTTCCGACGCGTCGCTCTAGCTGGGGCCTATCGGGCCAGCCGGCGCAGGCGCGGCGCCAGCCAGAGCAGGGCCACGGCGGCCGAAAGTCCGAGCAGCCCCCCGGCGGCCTGGGCCGAGGGGCCTTCCAGCCGCCACAGCCGCAGCGACCAGGCCAGGGCGCTGGCCGAGAGCGTGATGCCGCCGGCCAGGGCCAGGGTGCGGGCGGCCGCGGGCCGGCCGGTGGCGCGCAGGCGCAGCCAAAGCGGGATCAGATAGGCCAGCTGGGTGAGCCCGACCCAGCGCAGCCAGGGGGAAAGGAAGGCCGCCAGCCAGGCGCCCAGGGAATGCCCTTCGTCGATGCTGAAGGGGTTGGGCGCCAGCAGCGGAACCGAAAGGGCCAGGTTGAGCGCCAGCCCCCAGGCGAACCAGCGCAGGCCGAGGCGGGCCGGCTGATGGCCTTCCTGCCGGCGGAACTCCCCGCCGCGGGAGCTTTCCCGGGCCAGGCTCCCGAAGACGTACCAGCCCAACAGTCCCAGCGCACCCAGCAGGAGGGCGAGCTGAATGTCGGCCATCAGGGCCGCGGCAGGGTCACCCGGCCGCGCTCGTCGATGAGCAGGCCATGGCCGCGCTTGAGCTCATCGAGTATTTCGGCGCTGGCCAGGCCCGAGTTCGCGGTGCGGTTGCCGATGTCGTTGAGCAGGGCCTTGAGCCGGATGGGAGGGTTCTTGGCGCGCAGGAGCATGCGCATGTAGGACTCCGCGACGGCCTTGAGATCGCCGGCGGGCGCAACGGATGCGGGCGCCGGCGCGGGGGCTTCCGGGGCCGGCGCCGCGGCCTTGCGGCCGCGGGCCCGTCCGCCGCGGGAGCGGCGCACGCGCCCGGAGGCGCCGGCGGAGGCGGCGGCGCGCTCGGGATGCGAGGTCCAGAGCGTGGCCACGCGGCCCACGCGCTGGAGCTCCTGGACGATGGCGCCCAGGCCCTTGTCGTTGGTGATCACCGTGAAGGGCAGATGCAAGGGGAGGCTTGCGTGCAGCAGGCCCGCGTGCAAGGACATCACGAAGTCCGCGGCGTTCTTGCCGCCCTGGGGCGCGGCGATGGTGACGCACATGGGCAGGGGCGAGAGCCGCTTCTGCAGGGTCCGGGGCAGCGTGGCCTTCGGGCGCAGGAACACCTTGACCAGGGTGCTCGGGCTCAAGGGGAAGTCCGCCGGCATGTGCGGATCGTTGTCTCCGTCTATGAGCAGGACGGAGTCCACCAGCCCGGTGCGCTGGGGAATCGGTTCGTTCTTTGTAGTTTCCATATATCCATTATACAGAGATTAGGCGCCGTTCTCCCGCGGAAGTTTTCGGAACGAGGCTTGCGGCGCGGCTGCGGCGCTAACGTGTAAGCTTGCGGTATCGGACGCGGTGCGGGCGCGCCCCGGCCTCGCCCAGACGCGCCTTGCGGTCCTCCTCGTAGGCCGAGTAGTTGCCCTCGAAGAAGCGCACCGCGCTGTCGCCCTCGAAGGCGAGGATGTGCGTGGCGACGCGGTCGAGGAACCACCGGTCGTGGCTGATGACCACGCAGCAGCCGGCGAAGTTGGCGATGGCCTCCTCGAGCGCGCGCAGGGTGTGCACGTCGAGGTCGTTGGTCGGCTCGTCGAGCAGCAGGACGTTGCCGCCGGACTTGAGCATCCGGGCCATGTGCACGCGGTTGCGCTCGCCGCCCGAGAGCACGCCTACGGGACGCTGCTGGTCCTGGCCGGCGAAGTTGAAGCGCGCCACGTACTGGCGCGAGTTGACCTCGCGCTTGCCCAGCGCCACCACGTCCAGCCCGTCGGAGATGGCCTCCCATACGGTCTTCTTGGGATCGAGCCGGTCGCGCTCCTGGTCGACGTAGGAGAGCTTGACGGTCTCGCCGATCTTGAAGCTGCCCGCGTCGGGTTTTTCCTTCCCGGTTATGAGCTTGAAGAGCGTGGTCTTGCCCGCTCCGTTGGGGCCGATCACGCCCACGATCCCGTTGGGGGGCAGGCTGAAAGAGAGGCCCTCGAAGAGCAGCTTGTCGCCGTAGGCCTTGGACACGCCCTGGGCCTCGATCACGGCCTCGCCCAGGCGCGGGCCGGGGGGGATGAAAATCTCCAGGGTCTCGCCGCGCTCGGTCTTCTCGCCGGCGGCGAGCATTTCGTCGTAGGCGCGCAGGCGGGCCTTGCTCTTGGCCTGGCGCCCCTTGGCGCCCAGGCGCACCCACTCCAGTTCGCGGGCCAGGTTGCGGCGGTACTTGGACTCGCTTTTCTCCTCCCGGGCCAGGCGGTCCTGCTTCTGCTCCAGCCACGAGGCGTAATTGCCCTTCCAGGGGATGCCCTCGCCGCGGTCGAGCTCCAATATCCAGCCCGCCACGTTGTCCAGGAAGTAGCGGTCGTGGGTCACGGCGATGACCGTGCCCTGGTATTGGCGCAGATGCTGCTCCAGCCATTCCACGGACTCGGCGTCGAGATGGTTGGTGGGCTCGTCGAGCAGGAGTATGTCGGGCTCCATCAGGAGCAGGCGGCAGAGGGCCACGCGGCGCTTCTCGCCGCCGGATAGGGTGCCCACGCGCTGATCCACCGGAGGACAACGCAGGGCGTCCATGGCCAGCTCGAGCTTGTTGTCGAGCTCCCAGGCCCCGCAGGCCTCTATGCGCTCCTGGAGCTTGCCCTGCTTTTCCAGGAGCTTCTCCATGTCCTCCGGGGAGAGGTTCGGGTCGGCGAGCTTTTCGCTGGCGGCGTTGTAGTCGTCGAGCAGCTTCTTGGTCTCGGCCACGCCTTCTTCGACGACCTGGAGCACGGTCTTGGCCTGGTCGAGCTGGGGCTCCTGCTCGAGCAGCCCCACCGTGTAGCCCTTGGACATGGTGATCTTGCCCACGTAGTCGGGGTCGCGGCCGGCCATTATGCGCAGCAGCGTGCTCTTGCCCGAGCCGTTGTCGCCGAGCACTCCGATCTTGGCGCCGTAGTAGAACGAAAGCGAGATGTCCTTGAGGACCTGCTTTTTCGGGGGGTGGATGCGGCCCACCTCCTGCATGGTGTAGATGATCTGCTTGGTGTCTACGGTGGCAGCCATTTACTTGATGTGCAGGCGCTTGGGGTCGAGCTTCTCGCGCAGGAGGCGGATCTCCGCGGCCGTGGGCAGGTCGACGGAGCCCAGGGGTTCCTTGGCCTGGAGCGGCCAGCCCACCGCGGCCTTGACCTGGTCGATTTTCACGCCGGGATAGATCGCGGTCAGGACCAGCTCGCCGTTTTCGCCCTCGGGTTCGAGGACGCCCATGTTGGTTATGCACTTGACCGGGCCGCGGCCGGGCAGGCCCCACTGCGCGCGGCTTTTGCCGCGGGCGTAGGAGCCCGGGCTGGTGATGAAGTCCACCTTGTCGGGGAAGGTGCGCCGGTCGAGCTTGCAGACCAGCAGTACCCGCTGGGCGTGTATGGCGATCTCGCAGGCGCCGCCGGAGCCGGGCAGGCGCACCTTGGGGCTGCCGTAGGGACCGACGACGGTCGTGTTTATGTTGGCGTAGCGGTCGATCTGCGCGCCGCCCAGGAAGCCCACCTGGATCTTGCCGTTCTGCAGCATGGCCTGGAAGACGTCCTGCATGCTGGCCACCATAAGCGAGCCGGTCACCAGGGCCGGGTCGCCGATGGAGGGGGGCACCCGGTCCGGGACCGCGCCGACCGCGCCCGACTCGTAGATCAGGCACATGTTCGGGGCGTGGGTATTGCGGGCCAGGTTGCAGGCCAGGTTGGGCAGGCCGATGCCCACGAAGACCACGTCGCCGTCCTTGATCTCGCGGGCGGCGAGCACGGTCATCAGCTCGTTGAGCGTGTAGTCGGTCGCGGCCTCAGTAGCCATAGTTGACCCCCGAGCAGACCATGCTTTTGGCCCGCAGGCGTTCGGCCAGGCCCGGCTGCTTGGCCATGTACTGCTTGCGGTCCTTGACTCCGTAGACGAAGTCGTCGAGGTAGCGCTTGAGGCCCGCCTCCTCGCGCGCGATCTTGTCCCAGTTGACGTAGAAGTCGTTGTCGCGGTCGTAGTAGCCCTGGGCGAAGGACGGGTGCGCGCCCCAGGGCTCCACGACCACGGCGTCGACCTGGAAGCCGGGGATGAGGGTGCGGTTGGGATCGGAGCGGATCAGCGACTCGTCGACGAGTTCCTCGACGACCACCATAACCTTCTTGGACGCGAAGGCGGCCTCCTTCTGCACCCCCAGCAGGCCCCAGACCTGCGTGTTGCCGCTTTTGTCCGCGCGCTGGGCGTGCACGATGGTCACGTCCGGGTGCAGGGCGGGCACCGTGGCCAATTCCTCGCCGGTGTAGGGGCACTTGACCGAGCGGATGAGCGGGTTGGCCTCGGGAATATCGGAGCCCTTGTAGTTGCGCATGACCCAGAAGGGCACGTTGGCGCAGCCGGCCGAGAAGCGGGCGACCATGCCGAAATGGGAGTATTCCTCGACCGCGAGCCTGGGCGGTTTGCTCTCCACCGCGCGGCGGAATGCGTGCAGGGAGCCCACGCCCGGGTTGCCCGCCCAGGAGAAGATCAGCTTCTTGGCGGCGCCGGCCGCGATCATCTGGTCGTAGATGAGGTCCGGGGTCAGGCGGGCCAGGGTGAGGTTCTTGCGGCCCTGCCGGATGATCTCGTGGCCGGCCGCGAAGCAAATGAGGTGCGTGAAGCCCTCGATAACCACGGTGTCGCCGTCCTGGACCAGGCCGGCGACCGCCTCCTTCATGCTGACGACTTTGTTTTTCATCGTTGTGGATCTCCCGGAGGCTATTCTAGCTAATCTTGGTGCCCCGCTTTCACGTTTTTACGTATTTCACGAATTCAGACCGCCAGTCTCGGGACAGCCGCGCGTCCCGGTGCTATAATGCCGGCTGCCATGCCGCACGGAGCCTCCCTGCAGTACAAGATACTCATCGTAGACGACGACGCGGATCTTTGCAGCATGCTGCGCGTCTGCTTCAAGAACGCCGGGCATTCGGTCTTCACCGCGGCCTCGGGGCGCGAGGCCCTGCTGGCCGCGCTGGACTCGCGCCCGGACATCGTGATCTGCGACGTGGTCATCCCCGACATGAACGGCTTCGAGCTCTGCCGCCGCCTGCGCGCGCAGCCCAAGACGGCGGGCGTCGCGCTGGTGCTCATGTCGGGCACCAGCCAGGCCGAGCGAGACCAGCTCGAGGGCTTCTCCCTGGGGGCCGACGACTACGTGCTCAAGCCCTGCCCGCCGGCGGTGCTCTTGGCCAAGGTCGAGGCCGTCATGCGCCGCTACGCGGCGGCCGCGGAGCTTTCCGAGGTCCTCAAGGCCGACGGCATAAAGCTCGACGTCCAGGCCCGCATCGTGACCTGCGGCGGCCGGCGGGTCGCGCTGACGCGCAAGGAGTTCGATCTGCTGGCCCTGCTGCTGCGCAAGCGCGGCCGGGTGCTGGCGCCGGCCTTCCTGCTGGAGGCGGTCTGGGGCCACGATCTCGCCGATTACAACGATCCCCATACCGTCACCGTCCACCTGTCCTCGCTGCGCCAGAAGCTCGGAACCCGGTTCGGACGCCGGATCGTCACCGTCCCCGGCAGCGGCTACCGCTACGATCCCACGGCGGCTTGAGAGTTTGTTGACGGCCGCATGCTACAGTGTCGGCAAGGCGCCTCCCGGGGGGAGGCGCGACCATTGCCGCCGGAGGGGCGAAGGCGGAGTCCCGGGAGGCTCCCCCAGCCGCGGAAAAACCGCAGCCCGGGGTTCCGCTTCCCTCCGGCGGTCCGGCTTCTAGCGCCCCAACTCGGTCAGGGATTCATCCAGTATGGCCAGACCGGCGTCGATGTCGTGCTCGGTCAGGACCAGGGGCGGGGCCACGCGGATGACGGCGCGGCCGCAGGAGAGCAGCAGCAGCCCCTTGCGAAAGGCCAGCTGCTCGAGCTTGGCGACCAGGTCCGTGTCGGGCTCCTTGTCGGACGGGTCCTTCACGAATTCCACGCCGAGCATCAGCCCGACTCCGCGCACGTCGCCGATGCAGGGGTGCCGGCGCTGCAACTCCAGCAGACCCGCCTTGAGGCGCTGGCCCATGCGCGCGGCGTTGGCGCAGAGCTCGTTCTCGACGAGGTCGAGGGTGGCCAAGGCGGCCGCGCAGCAGACCGGGTTGCCGCCGAAGGTCGTGCCGTGGGTGCCCTGCCCCCAGGTCATCGCCTTCTCCTTGGCGACGATGGCCCCGATGGGCAGGCCGGAGCCCAGGCCCTTGGCGGTGAGCAGCACGTCGGGCTCGATGCCGAAATGCTCGCAGGCCCAGAGCTTGCCCGTGCGGCCCATGCCGGATTGTATTTCGTCGAAGACGAGCAGGATGCCGAACTCGTCGCAGATGTCGCGCCAGGCCTTGACGAAGCTCTGGGAGGGCATGATGTAGCCGCCCTCGCCCTGGATCGGCTCCATGAACACGGCCGCCACTTCCTTCGGGGAGACCCTGGTCTCGAAGAGCCGGCGCGCCGCGGCCATGGGGTCGCCGCCGCGGTAGGGGTTGTCGTAGGGCAGGTGGCTGACCTCGGGCAGCAGCGGCCCGAAGCCCGCCCGGTACTTGACCTTGCTGCAGGTCAGCGTCATGCCGGCGTAGCTGCGGCCGTGGAAGGCCCCCTCGAAGGCGATTAGGTGCTGGCGCTTGGTGTGGCTGCGCGCGAGCTTGACCGCGCCCTCGACCGCCTCGGTGCCCGAGTTGGTCAAGAACACCCGGTGCTTGCCGCGGCCCGGAGCCGTCTCGGCCAGGCGCTGGCATAGCCGCGCCATGGCCTCGTAATAGAAATCCGTGCCGCAGATATGGAGGAATTTGCCGGCTGCCTCCTGGATGGCGGCGACGACCTTCGGGTGGTTGTAGCCGGTGGCGCTGACCGCGATACCGGCCATCCAGTCGATATAGCGGTTGCCGTCGACGTCCTCGAGCATGGCGCCCCGGCCGCCGGCGACGACCAGGGGGTATTCCTTGATGTAGGAGGGCGAGCTGAACTCGCGGTCGAGCTCTATGATCTTCCTGGCCTTGGGGCCGGGGGGGGCCGTAATGATGCGGGGATAATCGGTCCTAACGGCGCTCTTGTGGGGCATGGGTCACTCCGTTTTCGGCGCGGTCTTGCGCAGGGTCGCCTCGAGGGCGGTCTTGAACAGCGATACCAGCGAATCGATCTGCGGCTCAGTGATGACGAAAGGGGGCGCGATCATGACCAGGTCGCCGGCCTCGCCGCCGGCCTGGCCCACGTTGGGCCAGACCACGAGCCCCGCCTCCTGGGCGCATTCGGTGAAGGTCTCGGCGAAGCGCAGCCCGCGCGGGAAAGGGGTCTTGGCGGCCTTGTCCGCCACGAACTCCACCCCGGCCAGCATGCCGATGCCGCGGACGTCTCCGACCGCGGGCAGCTCCTGCAGGGTTTTGAGGCGCTTCTGCAGGACGGCCCCGGCGGCCGCCGCCTTTTCCACCATGCGGCGGCTCTTGATGTAGCGCACCGCGGCCAGCCCGGCCGCGCAGATCGAGGGCGCGTGCGAGAAGGTCTGGGCGTGCTTGAAGGCCCCGCCGCCGCGGAAGATCGGCTCGATGACGCGCTCGGAGGTTATCACCGCCGAGAGCGGCACGTAGCCGCCGCTGATGCCCTTGGCCATGGTGATGATGTCCGGCAAGGCGTCGTAGTACTCGATGGCCAGCCACTTGCCCGTGCGGCCCGCGCCGCAGAGGACCTCGTCGGCGATGAACAGGACCTTGTGGCGGTCGCAGATCTCGCGCACGCGCCGGTAGTAGTCCGGGCGCGGGACGCTGGCGCCGGTGGAGGAGCCGCCGACGGGCTCGGCGATGAAGGCGGCCACGGTCTCGGGACCCTCGCGCAGGATGGCCGCCTCGAGCGCCGAGCCGCTGCAGGCCGGGCAGTCCGGCGCGCCCTGGCAGCCGCAGCGGTAGGGGTAGGGGGCGGGGATCATGGGCACCTTCACCAGCCACGGGCCGTAGAGCTTGCGGTAATGCTCCCGGGCCGAGGCGGAGAGCGCCAGCAGGGTGTTGCCGTGATAGCCGGGCGTGCGCGCTATGATCTTGTGCTTGCCCGGCCGGCCGGACTCCACCCAGTATTGGCGGGCGAGCTTGAGCGCCGCCTCCACCGCCTCGGAGCCGCTGGATAGGAAATAGGTCTTGTCCATGCCCCGCGGGGACAGCGTCGCCAGCTCCGCGGCCAGCTCCTCCGCCGGTTCGCTGGTGAAGGCGGTGCCGTTGACGTAGGATACCTTGCGGGCTTGCGCGAAGATCGCCTCGCCCAGCTCGGCGAGGCCGTGGCCGAGATTGGCCACGAAGGCTCCGCCCGCGGCGTCGAGGTAGCGCTTGCCCGTCTCGTCGAAGAGATAGCAGCCCTCCCCGCGGACGATGCACGGGAACGACTTGCGCAGGTCGCGGTAGAAGACGTGGGAGTCGGGGTAACGCCGTGCCTTGGCCATCGTCATATTTGCCCTCGGCGGTCCGGAATCGCTGCGGCCGGCGGTGATTGTATCATTTCGCGATATCCTCGGTCTTGACCGCCCGGGCGGTGACGTCGGGCAGCGGCTTGCCGTCCTTGTCGGTCAGCTGGTCCGCCAGCCAGGAGATGGGCTGCGGCTTGTAGGCCACCTCGATGAAATTCCGGCAGCCGCGCTCGTAAGCGGCCCAGACCGCGTCGAAATGCCGCTCGAGGTGGTCGGCCTGCTCGACGAGCAGCCGCTTGATGCGGGCCGGGTCGAACTCGGCCAGGCCCGAGGTCCCCATGAAGACCGGCACCTTCGGGGCCGCCACCGCGATCTTGTCCGCGGCGGCCTGCAGGGCCGGCCGGGCCGCGGCGAAGGCCGCGGTATGGTAGGGCCCCTCGACCTTGAGGACCAGGACTTTCATGGGCCAGCCTTCGCGCTTGGCGCGGGCGGCGAAGGCCTCGATGTCGGCCAAGGTCCCGCCGATGGTGCCCTTGCCCCGGGTGTTGTGCAGGGCGAGCGTCACGCCGGGGCAGGACTCGATGCGGTCCTTGAACTCGCGGAGGTTCTTGGTTATGATCGCCGCCATTCCCTGCGGCTGGGAGAAGCCCTTGCAGACGTCCGAGAAGGCCTGGGCGCGGGCCCGCATGAAGGCGCCGGAGTCCTCCACGCTAAGCGCGCCGGCCGCTACCAGGGCCGCCACGACGCCCATGGAGTGCCCCACGGCGCCGCAGAGCTCGGTCTCGGGATGGGCGGCCAGGTAGGCGAACCAGTTGCCGAGGTGATGGGCGTGTATGGCGCGCTGGGCGTTGAAGGTCAGGGCCAGCTCGGGGCCGGGCGTCTCGGTGGTCAGGCGCTCGAGATCTTCGCCCAGGGTCGGAGCCAGGCGTTCGAGTACCGCTCGGGCGGCGGGCAGGCGCCAGAGTTCGCGGCACATCCCTTGGGCCTGGACCGACTGTCCGGCGAAAAGCGCGCAGAATTTCGGGTTCATCGGTCCTCCTTAAAGGACTTCGAGCACGCCCGAGCCCCAGGCCAGGCCCGAGCCCACGACGGCGTATACGATCCGGTCTCCGGGCGCCAGGCGCTCCAGGTTCTGCGCCACCACGGAGGGCACGCCGGCGGCGGCGATGTTGCCTTGGGTCTGGACGTTGCGCAGGTGCCGCTCGGCGGGCAGCCCGAGATTCTTCAGGATCTTGTCCTGCAGCGAGCGGTTGGCCTGGTGGGCCACGGTGTAGGCGGACTTGAGCTCGAAGCCCAATTGCCGCGCGGCCGCCTCGAAGAGCTCTCCGGTCTTCCGTATCGAGAACTCCTTGACCGACGCCCCGTTCTGGCGGAAATGGCCCGCCGCGTCGATGACGACGTCGTCGGCGGCCTCCGGCTTGGTGGCAAACTCCAGGGGGGTGACCTTGAGCCGCCCCGGCCGGCGCGCCGAGACCACCTGGGCCGCGGCGCCGTCGCCCCAGATGTAGCCGTCCAGGCAGCGGGCGGAATAGTCGGTTCGGGTGGTGTAGGCCGAGGCCTGCACGCAGAGCACGAACTCGGGCAGGGCGGCTTCCATGTCCGCGAGCAGGCGCATGTGCCGCGCGAAGCTGGAACAGGAGGCGTTGACGTCGCAATGCGGGCCGCCGCCGATGCCCAGCTCGCGGGCCACGAGGTTGGCCGTGCTGGGGATGGTCTCGAAGGGCGTGTCGTTGTTGGCGACGACCCAGCCGATCCGGGCCGGCTCCACTCCGGCCTGGGCCAGGGCGGCGCGCGCCGCCTCGGCGGCGAGCGTCACGGGGGTCTCGCCGTTTTGGCGGGCGCGGCGGATGGCCTCGCAGGGCTTGGCGTTCTTGGTGGCCAGGATATAGTCGCGCGGCAGGACGCTGCAGCGCTTCTCGATGCCTAGCCGGGATTTCACCCAGTCCGGGCCGAGCGCCAGGCCGACCTCGCGATGCAGGAACTCGTTGTCGAGCTCCGTCCGCGCCAGCCGCCAGCCCAGCCCCAAAATGCTCAGCATGCCGGCAATATACTACACCTTTGGTGCCACGCTTTCAAAAACTTCAGAAACTACGGCGCCGGATTCTTGTTTCTCGCCGCGGCTCGGTCCGCCACCTCGTAAACCGTCGTGTCGGAGGCGAAAACGCCCGGTCCCGCCTCGGCTTTGTCATGAAAAATCGGGCGCAGGTATTCGGCGGCGAAATCCAGGTAGACCTGCCGGCTGCGCTCGTCGTTCGGAAGCGCGTTGCCCGTGCCGAGCCAGGCTTGAAAGCCGATGCGGTCGAGCAGGACGTGGCTGATCCGGCTTTCCCGGAAAAATCCCCGCAGCCGCGCCGTGTCGGGGCTGCGCGCGACCCAGCCGTGAAGCGGATAGCGGTCGAAACTGGTGGGGCATATCCGGTCGCGCCGGCAATAATAGCCGCGCGCTTCCCCCAGGAACAGGACGCGCGCGTCGGCGGGCAGATGTTCGTTGATGAACTCGATGGCGCGGTAGGGAGGATGGGGGTACGAGGAATGGGCGGCTTCGAGGTACTCGGCCCGCGTCTGGGTCCCAAGCACCGCTCCGGAGGCGCCGTACATCTTGACCCAGGAGGCGAGGAAGACCGCGTTGGAAACGAATATGAAGGCCAGCCCGGGCTTGAGCCAGCCTTTCAGCGCGG
>JAQUMZ010000020.1 GCA_028717865.1 Elusimicrobiota bacterium
ATCTGGCCATGGTGCCCGCGGCGCCGAAGAGCCAGCCCTTCCGGAACGCACCCCGGGCGCCGGGCTCGCGGGCAACGGCCCAGAGCAAGGGCACGAAGGCCGCCCAAGCGGCCAAGCCGTTGCGGCCCGGCCAATACGCCCAGCCCAGGACCGCGCCGGAGAGCGCGGCCGCGGCCAGGCGGCGGGAACTGTCGGCGAAGGCCTCTGTCGCGGCGGCCTCGCCCGCCGCGGCCGCGACCCGGTCCGGCCCCTGGAGCTCGTAGCTCCAGCCCGACCAGGCGATCGCCGGGGCGATGAGGGAATAAGCGAAGTTGACCGCGTGCGCCGGCCAAAGCAGCGGCGCGGCCAGGCCCGCCAGGAAAGGGGCACGGCGCAGCAGGGGCGGCGCCTGGTCGAAGAGCCCGGGCACGTTCCGGGCGGCCGCGGCGCAGAACCAGCCCAGGCAAAGCATGTCGGCGCCGAGCATGAACGCCAGCAGGGGCAGCGCGGACCACGACTGCGCGGCGCGCGCCGCTGCCGACCATTTCAACGCGGTCAGGACCAGGCCGGCCAACCAGATCCTCCGGTCGTAGACGCGCAGTATCGCGGTCCAGCGGTTGAACAGGCCCAGGGTCTGGCGCAGGGAGCCGGACCAGCTGCCCACGGGCATGGCGCCGCCCACGAAGCGCGTCCGGCGGCCCGCGGCGCGGCACAGCCGAGCCAGGGTCAGGTCGTCGGAGACCGAGCTCGCCCAGGCCCGCGCGACCCCGAGAGACTCGAAGTCCTTGCGGAAGACGGCCATGGACTGCCCGGCCAGACTGGTCAGCGGCTCCAGCCAGGGTATGCCCCACCCGGTCCAGGCCAAGCGCAGCCAGCCCGCCAAGCCGCGGCCGCCGGGAAGATAGAGCATGGCCGAGAAGGCCGCGGCGACCCGCGGGTCGCCCAGGCCCGCGACCAAGCGCCGGCACCAGTCCGGGCGCACGCGCAGGTCGCTATCCGCGAATAGAAGGATATCGCCGCCGGCCGCGCGCGCTCCGGCCAACAGGCCGAGCACCTTGCCGCCGCAGACGCGCGGCGCCTCGGCGCAGGCCACCACCGCGGCGCGCCGCTCCGGGCGCTCGCAGACCACCCGGCGCAGGACCGGGCCGGCGGGATCGTCGCCGCCGGGAACGGCAAAGATGAATTCCACGGAGCCGGGATAATCCTGGCCCAGGAGGGCGCGGATATTGCCTTCCAGGTCCGGTCCGGCGCCCTTGCAGGGCACGATCACGCTGGCCGAGGGCCAGGCCGCGGGCTGCGGCTCGCGGCGGCGCAGACCGAGTTGGAAGCGCAGGACCGCGTACAACTGGGGCAGGGCCAGGCCCAGGCAGACGAGAAACCAGCCCGTGGGCACGCCCGCAGCCAGCCGCGCCGACGCGGCGCAAAGCGCCTCCAGCATCGGGTCATTATATGATTATCGCGCGAGTTCCCGGGCTGCGGAAATTCTATAATGACCTGGATGCGGCGCATCCGCGCATCGGGAGAACGGCGGTCAATCATGGAAAAAAAGAAAAAGCAGGCATCCGATACGGACAAAAAAGCCACCGGCACCTACCGC
Organism: Elusimicrobiota bacterium; assembly: GCA_028717865.1. Lineage (GTDB taxonomy): Bacteria > Elusimicrobiota > Elusimicrobia > UBA1565 > UBA9628 > UBA9628. Next base: position 1,577 of record JAQUMZ010000020.1, read on the forward strand.
TACGACAAGAAGCTGGGCAAAGTGGTCAAGGTCTCGGACCAGGTGCCCGGCCTCTCCAAGGGCGACGGGGATTTCGGCGGCGGCGACAGCTCGTCGGATTCCCCCTGCGGCTCCTGCCCCTCGGGCGGCTCCTGCGGAATGGGCGGCGGCGGCTTCGGGGGCGGCTTCTAGCTTCGGCATGAGCGCGGCCTGGCTGCTGGCCGCGGCGCTGCTGACGCCGGCGGCCGGCCAAGACTCCGGCGACGAGGCGCCCGCGCAAGTCGTCGCGGCGCCCGCGCCCGGGCCGGGCATCCGCGAGGAGGCCTCCACCTACGAGCGGCTCGTGGCCGCCCGGGAACTGCTCGCCGAGGGCAAGCCGGCCGAGGCGGCCCAGTCCGCGGCTCGGGCCGTGGAGCTTCAGCCGCGCAACCGCCAGGCCTACGACGTGCTGGCCGCGGCCAACCGGGCGCTGGGCAACTACAGCCAACTGCTCTACGTCGCCGAACTGGGGCTCAAGACCTTCCCCAACGATCCCGACCTGCTCAAGAACAAGGTCTTCGCCCTCAACAAAAAGCGCGACTACGCCGCCGCCCTGACGGCGGCGGACCGGGCCTTGGCCGTGCACGCCACGGACGCGGCCCTCCACGCCCTGCGCGCCTACGCCCTGGGTCAAAGCGGGGACCGCGAGGGCATGCTCAAGGCCCTGGAAACGGCCGCGGCCCTCGACCCGGGGCTGGAAAGCCTGCGGCTCGAGGCCCGCGACTCAACCGGCGGCGATCCCTTCACCATGCCGGGCGACCGGCGCGCGCCGCCGGTTTCGGCCGCGCGCGTCAAGCCCCCGCGGCCGCCGCTCAAGGGGCTCCTGATTTTAGGCGGGCTTATCGTCCTGCTGCTGGTCATGCTTGGATTGCTCGCGGCCGGCTCCGGCCGCCGGCGGAACCAGTGAGTTGCCTGCACGCCGCCGCCCTGGGCCTGGTCCAGGCGCTCGGGGAATTTCTTCCCATATCCAGTTCGGCTCATCTCGTCCTGATCCCCAAGCTGCTGGGCTGGAGCTACCAGGGCCTGAGCTACGACGTCGCCCTGCATTGGGGGACCCTGCTCGCGGTCTGCGTCTATTTCCGCAAGGATTGGTTCGCGCTCGCCCGGGCCGGCTTGGCCGCGCCCGGCTCACCGGAGGGGCGCATGTGCTGGTCGCTGGTCCTGGCCACCGTGCCCGGCGGCCTGGCCGGGCTGCTCTGCGCGGACTGGGTCGAGGCGCATTTCCATTCCGGACGGCTCATCGCGGCAACGCTGATGGGCTTCGGCCTGCTGCTCTGGGCCGCCGACCGCGCGGGCCGCAAGTCCCGCGGCCTGGCCGATGTGGGCTGGCGCGCCGCGCTCTGCGTCGGGCTGGCCCAGGCCCTGGCCGTGGTGCCGGGGGTCTCGCGCTCGGGCGTGACCATGACCGCGGGCCTGCTGCTCGGCCTGCGCCGGCAGGACGCCGCGCGCTTCTCCTTCCTGCTTTCGGTCCCCATCGTGGTCGCGGCCGGACTCTACGAACTGCGCCATGTCGGCCCCGAAATCGCCACGGGCCCCTTCTGGCTGGGGATTATAGTCACGGCGTTGGCCGGGCTGGCCGCCATCCGTTTTCTGCTCGAATTCCTCAAGACGCGCGGCGTGGGCGTATTCGTCGCCTACCGCCTGGCGTTGGGCTTGTTCCTGCTTTGGGTCTGGCGCTAGCATGGAGCGGCTGATCCGCCTGAAGGTCCATGCCGGCTCCAAGCAGACCCGCCTGGAGCAGAAGGCGCCGGCGGCCTACGAGGTCTGGGTGCGCGCCGAGGCCGAGCGGGGCCTGGCCAACGCCGCGGCGCTTTCCTTGCTGGCCCGGCAACTGGGCGTGGAAGCCAAGCGCCTGCGCCTTATCAAAGGCGCGACCTCCCCCTCCAAGATCGTCCAGATCCTAGGCCTGTAGCGTCGCCAGACGCCGAATGCAACAATGCAATGCCAGGCACCATTATGCACAGGCGACGACTTTAGTCGGCCATGGCGCCTAGGGGGCGGTCCTTGTGGGTGGACTCGCCTTTGTGCTTCAGCGGCGTTTCGTGCCAGAGGCGGGTCATGAGCACGGCGCCGACGAGAGAAAACGGCATTATCATCCAGGTCCAGGCCGGCCAACCCCACTTGTCCAGGAAATGCCCCAGCAAAAAACCGGTCAGGCCGGAGGCCAGGTACTGCACCCCGTCAAGGAGACCGGCGACGGTGGAGGCCGCTTTGCTGCCCCCGAAGTCCATCGAGGCCGTGCCGGAGAGCATACCGTGCACGCCGAAAATCCACATGCAGGTAAACCCGATGAAGAACGCCGCCGCCGCCGGCGCGGCGGACCTGCCGAGCATATAGAGCGCCCCGATCTGGCCGAGGTAGAAGATGAAGGCCACGGGCGGCCGCCGCGACTGGAACCAATGATCCGACATGTAGCCGCAGAGCAGGCCGCCGCAGATGCCCCCCACCGTGATGCCCGTGGCGGCGATGGAAAAGAGCAGGCTGCCATGCTGGATATGGTGCACCTCGCTCAAAAACGGCACGAACCAGAGCATGACGCCCTGGCGCACGAAGCCGGTGCAGAATTCGGAAGCGATCAAAATCAGGATGACGCGGTTGGTAAAGACCCGGGTGACCAGATGGTGCCAGTCCACGGGCTTGTCGCAGTCGGCGTCATGCGCGGTCGCGTCGCCCGTGTTGAAGTTGGCGAAACCAGCGTCGGCGGGCTTGTCGCGCACCACCGCATAGTCCACGCCGGCCATGATCGCGATGGCGGCCGACGGTATCAGGAATATCCAGTACCAGGGCAGCCAGGCCAGGATCCAGCCGCCGACGGTCATGGCCAGGAAGTAGCCGGAGGAGATCATGATGCCGAATATGCCCCCGAATACACCCCGTTCCTTGACGTGAAACCAAGGCGCGTTGACCTTGACCACCGACAGGGCGCCGAAGGACTGAAAATACTGGTTGACCGCGTAAAGCAAGGACATGCCCACGACCATCTTCGTCTGCCAGCCGCCCAAAAACAGCAGCCCGATGACGAGGTTGAGCAGGGAAGCCCCGATCGCGCCGAAAATAATGGCCTTGCGGCCGCCGATCCGATCGGCCAGGGGCCCGTTGAACATGACCGAGACCGCGTAGGTCCAGAAGCCCGCGGTGGCGATGATCCCGAACTCGGCCTTGCTCAGGTCGAACATGTCCATCATGGTTTTGCTTGAGACGTTGAGATTGTAGCGGCCCATGTAAAAGGTCGCGTAAGTCAATCCCAACGGAAACCAGTTCAAAAAACGCCGTCGGCGATATGCTGCGGAATGGGTCGGGGCATCCATTTGGCGTTATCCTTTGAGAATATTGATTATCCAATATTTTTGCGCTCTTGCCTCGCGGCTTTTAATTGATTTTTAACCGGCAGTTAACGCAATTTATAATAACTTGTAATATCTTTCCGCAGGATTCTCATTAAAATATGCGCGAGGGTAAAGATATGAACGAAGAGAGACCCGCAGACGATAACGACCCCGCGGCCGGTTCTTCCGTCGATATACCCGACCTCAAGAAGCGCCAGAAAGAGCGCAGAAAAGCCGGCGCCGCCTGGTGGTCGCCTCGTTCACCCAACTCGCCCTTCGCGGGCGCCAGCGGCGGCCGCGGCATCGCCGGCGCCGCGCGCTCGGCCGCCTCGGTCGCCGGAGCCCCCTCCGAGATAGTAACCCCGGCGGCCGCGACCTGGCTGAGAGGCCTTACCGCCTCGATGCTGGGCAAGGCGCTGGTCGGCGTGGGCGCGCTCACTTTCGTGTCCGGACTTGGTCTTTATGCCTACAATCACCTATATGCCAGCCGCGAAGACGCTTCCGTGACGCCCTACATGGGGCCGCTGTCATCTTCGATGCAAGTGCGCATGGCGGACAGCAACCGGCTGGAGTACGCCGCCGCGGCGGGCCGCGGGACCATCAAGTTCGAGCAAACCAAAACGCCCAATCAGGTCGAACGGCTGGAAGCCCCGGCCACGGAAGAGGCCCCTCCCACCGAGCTTTCGGACACGAACGGCATCGACTCCGTGCAGGACCGGGTCCAGGATCGGATGGCGCACGATCTATCCGGGTCGCGCCTGTCCGCGTCGATGGGAGCCGAATTCGGAGGCAAGAATATCTTCGCCTCGATGACCGGCCTGGCGCCGCGCTTCGGCCAGGGCGTAGACCGCTCGCGCCTGCTGAACTTCCCGGTCCAAAAGGGCAAGAAGGGGAAGATGGGGAAGATGCGTTCCTCGCTTGGTTCGCGCCGGGCCTCCGCGCTGACGGGGGGGCGCGTTCGCGTCGGACGCGCCATCGCCCAAGCCAAATTCGCCCGGGGCATGTCCCTCGTGGGCGCCAATTCCCGCACCGAGGAAGCCATGCGCGCCGAGGCGACCGGGGCCTTCGAGCAGAACCACGGGACCGGCGGCACCATGCCGGGCGTAGACACGCCGGTAAATCCCAATTCCTCGGTCAATCCCGCCGGGGGCCTGGGCGAAAAACCCTTCGACCTGCCCGACCCGCCGGAGACGCCCAACGGCCAGAACGTCACGCCCTACCAGGACCCGCTCAACTCGGCCCTCAACCTCGGGGCCATAGCCGGGATGCTCAAGCTGCTTTCCCTGATGCTGATCGCCATCGGGCTCATACTCATCGCCGTGGGCATCGCCTTGATGTGCAATCCCTTCACCATGCCCATCGGCGCGGCCCTGCTGGGCGCGGGCATCGCGCTGTTGATGATGGGAATGATGATGCTGATGATGGCCATGGCCCTGGCCGGCATAGCCAAGGGTTTGGGCAAAAATATCGGCTCGCAGTACGGCCAGGACTATCAGGAGGACATCGTCGACGAATGCATGGACCAGGCCGTCAACAAGGGCACCCGCCCCCAGAACTGCACCCCGCAAACCCAGCCCAACCCGCCCAAAACCACTATTGAGGAAGACGTGCGCAGGCAGCGGGAGGCGAATTTCGAACTGGAAACCGGACAGCCCCTCCAGTAGCTCTGTCGGACTAGCGCGGCCCTTCGAAGCGCATGAGCGTGCGCTCCGGGTCCAGGACGTTGGCTTCGATCACGAACTGCCGGCTGGTCCCGGAAATAAGCAGGGTTTCCAGATCGAGATGCTCGGCCAAGCCTTTGCGCAGTCCCTCGGGGTCATCGGAAGAACCGGCCAGCGCCTCGAAATCCCGGGCATAGGCGCCATGGCGGGCATGGTAGCGCTTCTGCAGATCGGCCAGGACCATGATGTCGAGCCCCGTCTCCACGCGCAGATAGGCCTTTTGCGCGCGCGGGGCGAAATACAACCGCATGCCGACCAAAACCGAAACCCCGGCGATCAGAGCCCCGGCCGCCATGGGCAGCAGCATGGACTTGAAACGCTTGAACCACGACGGCTTGGGGGGGGCGTCCTTTTCCACACTGATAATTTACAATAAATCCCGCCTGGGGTTTACAGCAGGGAGCCGGACAAGGGCGGGCGCCCACGCGCGGCCTCGTCGGCCGCCTCGACGCGATGGACCACGGCCCGGCCCCGGCTGATGCGAAAATGAACGTCGTAGTGGAGCACGAAGAAGGCGAGTTCCTTCCGCGGCCGCAACTGGCTGCGGTCCCGGGGATTGCGCGGGTCATGGCTGAGGCAGCCCGCGATTATGGCCTGGACCCGGCGCAAACGGCCCGCGGGAACCAGCCGACGCAGGTCCGCCAGGGCGGCCTTCATGAACTCCACCCTCAAGCGCGGCGCCGGACAGCGCCCGACCCAACCCTGCCGGAAGCGCCCGGGCCGATCGCAGGAAGCAATGTAGGGCTTGATGTCGAGCACGGGCGTGTCGTTGACCAGGTCGACGCCGGCCAGGTGCAAAACGTCGCCCTCCACGCGGACCAGCCGCGCCAAGGTCAACCCGATCGGAGTCGGCCGGTGCGGGGAACGCGTGGCGAAGACCCCGATGGTCTTTCCGCGCAGACGCGGGGGATGCACCACGCAAGGCGGCGTCTTGTTGGTATTTAGATTAAAAAGGAAGAGCAGCCAGACATGGCTGAATTCCTCGAGCCCGCGCAGGGAGTGCTCGGGAAAAAACTCCTTGCTCACGCGCAGCCGGGCCGCCGATTCCGGCACCAAGGCCCCCTGGCGGGGCGTCCCGAACTTTTCGCGAAAGCACGATTCGATCCGCCCGATGATCCGCAGCATGCCCAAGACTCGCGACATCATACAATCTTGGTGCCCCGCTTTCACGTATTCACGAATCTTGGTGCCCCGCTTTCACGTATTCACGTATTTCACGAATTCAAACGCGAGTTTCTGAAGATATTGAAAGCGTGGCACCAATAGGGTTAAATGGGCCCATGGACTCGCGTCGAGCCAGGGAAGTCGCGGCTTTCATCCGGGAAAACACCGGCACCGTGCCCTGGCCGAAAGCGGAGGAAATCCTTCTTGAGCGCGGCTACAGTGCCGAGGAAATACAGGCCGGGCTCGACCAGGTCCTTCCGGGACAATCGGCGAGACGCCGTTCGGCCAGGATTCGGGGCGGTTTGGTCGGCGCCGCGGCGGGCGTGGCCGTCTGGCTGCTGCTGCGGCTGGTCCTCAACTCAGGGATACTCGCGGCGCGCTAGCTCCAGCCCCCCGCGCAAAGACAGCAGCTCGATTCCGAGCAAACCGGAAAGCCGCGTCGAATCCAGGGACGTGTCGCGCGGCCGCGGCGCCGGCAGGCGCGCTTGGTCCATGCTCGCGGGCTCCAAAAGGTCCTCGGGAAAGCCGAAGACCCGGCAGGCTTCCCGGGCGAACTCCCAGCGCGAGGCGCGGGTGGCGCCGGTCCAGTGGAAAACGCCGGAAATTTCGCCGCGGCCCAACAGCGCCGATATTACCCTCGGCAGTTGGGCGCAGGACGTGGCGGTGCGCCACTGGTCGCTGAACACGCGCGCCCGCTCGCCCCGAGACAAGACCGCCAGCAGCGCGTCGAGAAAGCTTTTTCGGCTCCCGAACGAATGCCCGTACACCGTCGCCACGCGCAGCACCGCGGCGCTCCCGCCGGCGTCGAGCGCCGCGGCCTCCGCTTCGAGCTTGGTCCGGCCGTAAACGCAGATCGGACGGGGCGGCGCGTCCTCCGTGGACATGGGCTGCCCGCCGTCAAAGACCAGGTCCGTGGAAAAGAAGACGAGCCGCGCCCCGGCGCGGGCGCAGAGCCCGGCCAGCAGGGCGGTGGCGTCCCGATTGACGCGAAAAGCCAGGTCCGGCGCGCGCTCGCAGGCGTCGGGATCGGCCATCGCGGCCGCGTGCACCACCGCCTCGGGAGCGGCACCGGCGAAAACCCGCTCGATTTGGCCCGGGTCGGTTAGATCCAACGGCAAGAGCCCCGGCTCGGCGCGGGTCGAGCGCGTCCCGATAATATCCCAGTCCCGAACCAGCTCGCGCCGCAAGCGGCCGCCGATAAATCCCGACGCTCCCGTCAACAGCAGCCTCGGCTTGCCCACGCCGGATATCGTAGCAAAGGCGGAGAAAAGCAAATAAAGCAAGGAACGTCCCCAAAGCGATATAATCATGTCATGGACAAGGATCCCGCGGTCGTCCTGGCCCAGACCGCCGGGTTTTGCCCGGGAGTCAAGAAAGCCATCGACCAGGTCCTGGAACTGGCCCAAGCCGGCAAAGCCCCGATCTATACCCTGGGCCCGCTGATCCACAACACGCAGGTCATCGAGATGCTCAAGCAGAAAGGCATCCGCGCGGTTGATGCCCTGGACGAGATCAAGGGCCAGGCCGGGGTCATCGTCATCCGGGCCCACGGGATCACCCCGAGCCTCGAGGCCGAGGTCCGCGCCCGGGGCCTGGAGGTCATCGACTCGACCTGCCCCCTCGTCAAGAACGTCCATTCCGTGATCGGAAAATACGCCGCGCTGGGCTACGCCACGGTCATAGTTGGCGACAAGGGCCACGCCGAGGTCGTCGGCCTGCTGGGCTACGCGGGCGAGCGCGCCTTCGTGGTGGCCGACTCCGAGGAGGCGCGCCGCCTGCCCGCGCTCGACAAGGTCAACATCGTGGCGCAAACCACCCAGGAGGAAGACGCCTTCCTTAAGACTGCCGAGACGGTCAAGAGCCGCGCCCGCGAGGCCGTGATTTCCAACACCATCTGCAAGCCCACCCGCGACCGCCAGCGCGAGACGCAGGAGCTGGCCGGCAAGGTGGACCTGATGGTCATCGTCGGCGCCAAGCATTCGGCCAACACGACGCGCCTGACCGCCCTGTGCCGGCGGCTCTGCCCGCGCACGATCCACATCGAGACCGAGGCGGAGGCCGACCCCGCCGCGGTGCGCTCCGCGCGCCGCATCGGCATCACCGCCGGCGCCTCCACCCCGGGCTGGATGACGGACCGGGTCATGGGCCGCATCAAGGAGCTGCGCAAAAAGGAGGCGGTCTCCCCCTTCCACGCCCTGGAGCGGCTCATCGAACTGCTGGTGGATTCCTGCGCCTATACCGGGCTTTCCGCCGTCGGCCTGACCTACGTCTGCATGAAGCTGCAGGGCGTGCGGGTGGAGGACCGCCTGCTCATTCTGGCCGGCCTCTTCGTCTTCAGCCTGCACCTTATCAACCGCGTGGCCGAAAAGGGCGTGGGGGCGGTCGAAAGCCGCAAGGTCGAGCTGTTCGAGAAACACCAGCGGCCCCTGATCGGAGCGGCCTTCATATCGGGCCTGCTGGCCTTGGGGCTGGCCCTTTTCCTGGGCACCAAGATTTTCGCGGTGGTATTCTGCTGCTGGATACTGGGGGCGCTGTTTCCGTTCCGCTCCCTTCACGGCCAGGCCGGACGCGTGGATTTCCCCGGCTCGCGCGACATCGTCACCGCCCTGGGCTGGGGCATGGTCTGCGCCTGCCTGCCCGCCCTCCACCAGGGCATAGTCTTCTCCAAGGCCAACTACCTGGCCGTGGTCTTCGCCATCCTGCTGGTCTTCATACGCTCGGTCATGCTGGGCATCTCGGCGGTGCATAGCGACATGATCGTGGGACGCGAGAACTTTTACAAGGCCCTGGGGGCCCGGACGACCTACGCGATCCTGGCCTCCATCCAATCCCTGCTGACCGCGGTCTTGATCGTGCTCCTGGCCATGGGCTGGAAGAGCCGGCTCGTGGGCTCGCTTCTGGCCGGCAACCTGGCCTTCGCGGCGGGCTCCTCCACATGCCATTTCCGAGGCACCCCGAAAGGATTTTGGGCCGAGGCCGCGGTCGACGGCCAATTCCTGCTGCTGGCCCTGCTGGCTTGGCTCGGAGGCCGCCTGTGAAGGCGGCAGGCCCGGCGCGAGCCTGGCGCGAGTTTATGAAGTTATTGAAAGCGTGGCACCAAGACTGTTATACTGGTCGGCGCATGCCGACACTGGTTGCATTGCTTCTCATGTTCGCGACGGCGGGTTGCGATATGCCCGCCCCCGAAGCGGATGTAAACATTCCCCCGGGAGCCACGGTCTCCTGCCTGCCCAAGGGCGGCCACTGCGCCTCGGCGGGAGACTGCTGCGGGACCCTGACCTGCGCCAACTCGGTCTGCACCGACGGCGGCTGCATGGGGCTGGGCCAGCATTGCTCCGGCGGCTCCGACTGCTGCGGCACCCTGCAGTGCCAGGGCGGGACCTGCACGAACGGCTCCTGCAAGGGCGAGGGCCAGCACTGCTCGAGCTCCGGCGACTGCTGCGGCCTGCTGGCCTGCGACGGAACCGGGGTCTGCTCCGACGGTTCCTGCAAGGGCATGGGGCAGCATTGCTCGAGCTCCAGCGACTGCTGCGGCACCCTGCTCTGCAACAGCGGGACCTGCCGGTAGCGGCGGCTCGCGCGGACGTCCCCAAAACATGAAGCGCCTGCGCCTGTGCGTTTTCGGGGCGGTGCAAGGGGTGGGCTTCCGGCCGTTCGTCTACCGCCTGGCCGGGGAACTGAAGCTCTCGGGCTGGGTGCTCAACGGCCCCTTCGGGGTGGTCATAGAGGCCGACGGAAATCCCGAGGTTTTGGAGCTCTTCGCGCGGCGCGTGCTGGCCGAGAAGCCCGCCGCCGCCGTGATCGCGGCCGCGGAGAGCGTCTGGCTCGACGCCGCCGGCTTCTCGGGCTTCGCGATCAAGGCCAGCGAGGCCGCCGCCGCGCCCTCGGCCTGGCTGCTGCCGGACCTGGCGACCTGCCCGGAGTGCCTGGCCGAGATACAGGACTCCGGCCAAAGGCGGTTCGGCTACGCCTTCACCAACTGCACCCTCTGCGGACCGCGCTTCACCATCGTGACCGCCATACCCTACGACCGGCCCAACACGACCATGCGGGGCTTCGCCATGTGCCCGGCTTGCCGCGCCGAGTACGAGAACCCCTCCGACCGCCGCTTCCACGCCCAGCCTATCGCCTGTCCGGCCTGCGGGCCCAAGCTCTGGCTCGAGCCTGAAAGCGCAGGCGCGCCCATCGCGCGCGCGGCCGAACTCATACGCGGCGGGTCCGTGGTCGCGGTCAAGGGCATCGGGGGCTTTTTGCTGGTCTGCGACGCGCGCTCCTCCGCCGCGATCCGGGAGCTGCGCCGGCGCAAACGGCGCAGCGCCAAGCCCTTCGCGGTGATGTTCCCGGACCTGGCCGCGGTCCGCGCCGACTGCGCGGTCTCGGAGCTCGAGGCGGACTGGCTGGGCTCGGCGGCCGCGCCCATCGTGCTGCTGCGCCGGGTTCCGGGGGGCGCGGTCGCCGCGCAGGCCGCTCCGGGCAATCCCTGTCTGGGCGCCCTGCTGCCCTACGCCCCGCTGCACCACCTGCTCATGCGCCGCTTGGGCTTCCCGGTCATAGCCACCAGCGGCAACCTCAGCGAGGAGCCGATCGTCAAGGACAACGAGCAGGCCCGCCTGAGCCTGAAGGGAATCGCCGACGCTTTCCTGATGAACGACCGGCCCATCGCCCGGCACGCCGACGACTCGATCGTGCGGCTCTCGCGGGGCCGCCAGCTGGTCCTGCGCCGCGCCCGCGGCCTGGCCCCCCTGCCCCTGCGCGTGGGCCGGCGCCTGCGGCCGGTCCTGGCCGTGGGCGCGCACCTCAAGAGCACGGTGGCCGTCGCCTGGGAGCGCCAGATCGTGCTCAGCCAGCACTTGGGCGACCTGGAGACCGCGGCCAGCCTGGAGGCCTTCCGCGCCGCCGTGGCCGACCTGCGCGGCCTCTACGGCTTCAAGCCCGAGGCCGTGGCCTGCGACCTGCACCCCGACTACGCCTCGACGCGGCTGGCCGAGTCCATGGGCCTGCCCGTCGTGCGGGTGCAGCACCATCACGCCCACGTGGCGGCGGCCATGGCCGAGGCGGATATCGCGGACCCGGTGCTGGGTCTGGCCTGGGACGGGCTGGGCTTCGGGCCGGACGGCACCATCTGGGGCGGGGAATTCCTGCGCGTCGACGAGCGCGGCTACTCGCGCCTGGCCCGCCTGCGGCCCTTCCCCCTGCCCGGCGGCGAGGCGGCCGTGCGCGAGCCGCGGCGCTGCGCCCTGGGCCTGCTCTACGCGGCCGGCATGGACCTTTCGCGCGTCGAGCCCCTCTTCCCGAGAAACTGGGAAGCCGCCGCCCGCCTGCCCGGCTCGGCGTCGCTCGCCCCGCAGACCTCCAGCATGGGACGCCTCTTCGACGGCCTGGCGGCCTTGCTCGGCCTGCGCCGCGTAAACGATTTCGAGGGCCAGGCCGCCATGGACCTCGAGCACGCGATCGAAGCCGACGCGGGCGCCTACCCGTTCCCCCTGCGCGAGGGCGAGCCCGCCGTCGCGGACTGGGAGCCGCTGCTGGCCGCGGCCCTGGAGGATTTCGACGGCGGGACGCCTCCGGGCGTGGTCAGCGCGCGCTTCCACAACGCCTTGGCGGAGCTGGCGGTGGCGGCGGCGTGGCGGGCCGGACTGCCGAACGTGGTCCTGACCGGCGGCGTGTTTCAAAACGCCTACCTGACCGAGCGCGCCGCGCAACGTCTGGAGGCGGCGGGCTTCCAGGCGATCACGCACCAGCGGCTCCCCCCCAACGACGGCTGCATAGCCGCGGGCCAGGCCTTCGTGGCCGGCTTGGCGCGGACCGATGCCTGATTCCCGCCTCGACGTCCTGCTCGTGGACGACGAGGACTACTACGTCTCGATTTTCCACGGCCGGCCGCTGCTGGCCGGGCTGGATTTCCTGTTCCTCAAGCTCATGAACCTGGCGCGCGACCTGCTCGGCGAGCCGCCGCGGGCCGCGCTGCCGCTGCTCTCGGCCTACGCCAAGGCCGCCGGCTTGAGCGTGGAGGCCCTGCCGAATCTTTCGCGCGGGCCGCTCAAGGGAGCGCGATTTTCGGCCTTATTGCGCCGCCGGCCCCTGGTCGTGGGCGTCTCCACCTCCGCCATGCGGGAAGCGCGCACGCTTGCGGCGATCACGGCCCGGGTCCGGCGGGAAAGCCCGGACTCCATCGTCGCGCTCGGAGGCTACGGCGCCGAGCGCAGCGCGGCGATGCGCAAGCTGGGAGACGTCTGCGTCTCCGGGTACGGCGAACTCGCCCTGGTCCGGCTGGCCTCGGCGCTCAAGCGCGACCCGCGCCTGGATTCGGTGCCGGGGATCGTGCGGGATGAGGACGGCGTCCGGACCCTCCCGGGGCGCAGGCACTACGACCCCGGCGAGAAGATGCTGCGCCCGGACTGGGGCGCGACCAGTCCCCGCTCCTGGCGCTATCCCGTGGAGGCCTCGCGGGGCTGCCGGTTCAACTGCAGCTACAGCACCCTCCCGGGCAGCACGCGGCAACCGCACAGGAGACCAGCGGACGTGGTCGAGGAGTTGGCGGAAAACGCGCGAAAATACGGCAT
>JAQUMZ010000021.1 GCA_028717865.1 Elusimicrobiota bacterium
GCTCAAATCGTCCAGCAATCCGTTTGTCACCATGGAGTGGGAGGGGATCAAGAGCGAGGCCGACCGCCTAGGCATCGAAGTTGATTTGTATTGGCCTGAATTCGAACATGACTTCGCCTACCAGGCCAAGGCGCTGCGCGGCGCGCTATCCAAGGATTACGATGCGCTGATCCTGGCCCCATCCAATCCGGCGTCCGTCGGGCCGCTTTTGGTGGAGTGGAAACGCGCCGGCAAGGCCGTCATTGTTCTCGATGAGCCGGTACCCTTGCCGCCCGGAACGGAGCCGGGGAAGGTGTTCGACTCGTTCATCGGAACAGATAATACCGCCGGCGGGCGATTGGCGGGGAAATATGCGGAACATTTCGTCAAATCCGGAGATCATGTAGCGGTCGTCTCTGGTTTCGACTTCGAAATGCGGCGAACTCGGTCTTTTAAAGCCTTCCTCCAAAGCCGATACCCTCAGATTCATATCCGGGAGTTTAAGGGGCAGTTTGAACGGACCTTGACCCGCGCCATTGTTCGCGACAACCTGCGGTATTTTCAAACCGCGGCCGCCGTCTTCTGCGCTAACGACCATATGGCGTTGGGCGTTGTGGACGCTTTCAAAGCGGCGGGCACCAAGCGCTGGCCAGCGATTATCGGCTACGATTCGATCAAGGAGGCTCAAGTCGCGATTCTGCGGGGGGACATCCGTGCATCGATCATCCAGGCGCCGGCCAAGATGGGGTCGCAGGCCGTCGCCATGCTGCCGCGAATTATGGCTGGCGAACCTTTCGCGCGAGAAACCCTCATCCCGCCCGAGCTGACGACCGTCCGGCCTGCCATCGTCCATTTGAAGGAATCGGAGTTGGCAAGCCTCCTCGCCGAACCGGTCGACATCTCTCAAGTCCGATGAGGCCGAAGTCGATGTTTTCGTTGTACCGTCGACTGGTATTCCTACTCACGGCATTTTTTACCGCCGTCTCCGTGGTCGTGATCGTCATGCTGTCAGGTGTTTTGACCCCTTTCTATCACGACCGGCTTGTCCGGGACGCCCGGATGGAAGCGCAAGGGCGCGCTTCGGATCTCATATCGAATCTCCTGCAAAGCAACTACCAAGGAGCCCGCCGGATCATAGATGATCGCCAGTTCCTCGCCATGGCCGGTCGTAAGATGCTCTATCCTTATTCTCTCGACGATTACCCAAAATATGGGCTTCCCTATTCGTGCCCGGGGAAGATGCAGAGGATCGCGGACCTCGATGTGTGCGTCGCGGGCGCAAATCTTGAAATTGAAATCCCCTTGAGCAGCGCGGACAATCTGCTCGGACATTTGATCCTGCGAGTCCCGGCTTCCATTTACTCCTGGACCCCTTTTCGCCGCATCGTAGGCGTGCTGATCATTGCGATTGTCTTGGTATTGGCTGCCGGGTATTCCCTGCAGCGGTATTTTGAGACGAAGGTTGCCATTCCAATTCGTGCAATTGTCGCAAAAATACTTTCAACCAAGAACCCGGATGAAATTCGTGGGCATATCAACAACCTCGCCCTGGAAGAGCTCCAACTTTTGTCGAATGCCGTCGTGGACCGCGCCCAGGAACTGAAGAGGCTGCAATTTTCAAAGGAACTCGCCGAACTGAGTGCCCAGGTGGCGCACGATATCCGTTCCCCGTTAGCCGCGCTGGATGCCGTGGCCAAGGACTTGTCGCAACTCCCGGAAGATAAACGAACGATTCTCCGTAGCGCTGCGGGGCGCATCCGGGATATCGCGAACCATCTTATCGATAAATATCATGACGCCGCCGGCTCGGCGGACGCCTCGGGTAGTCCCGAGCCCGTCTCTGTCGAACTCCTTTCCAGCCACATCGATCCGCTCGTCACCGAGAAGCGCATGCAGTTCCGCTCCCGTATCGGCGTTGAGATCGAATGCCCGCAGGACTCTGCGGCGTATGGTCTCTTCGCCCGCATTCAACCGGCCGAGTTCAAGCGCGTCCTGTCCAATTTGGTCAATAACGGCGTCGAGGCCCTGGCGGGCGACGGCACAGTGACCATTTCCTTGGCGCCGGAAGAAGGCCGCGTCTGCCTAAGGGTCCGGGACAATGGCCAAGGCATGCCTCCCGAGATATTGGCGAGGATAGGCGCGAGGGGAGGAACCTACGGCAAGGCCGGCGGCAGCGGCCTTGGCCTCTACCATGCGCGTGCGAATGTCGAGAGCTGGGGTGGGGGCCTTGATATCTCATCCCAGGTGGGGACCGGCACGACCGTAACGATCAAACTCCCCCTGGCGCAGCCGCCCGAATGGTTCGTCCCCCGTATTGAGCTCGCGGCCGGCGGAGTCGTCGTGATCTTGGACGACGATACCAGCATACACCGGATATGGCAGGGTCGTTTTGACTCGCGGAAAGTCAATGAGCATGGCATAGAAGTCCTGCATTTCTCCACCCCGGATGACATGCGAGGCTTTGTCCGAGGCAATCGCGACCAGGCCGTCAGGGCGCTGTATCTTGTCGACTACGAGCTTCTGGGACATGGCGTGACGGGATTGGACGTGGTGGAGGAGTTGAGCCTGGGAGGCCGTTCCATTTTGGTCACCAGCCGATTCGAGGAGAAGGACATTCTGGCCGAATGCCGGCGTCTCAAGGTGCGCATGATCCCCAAGGGGCTGGCCGGTTTTGTCCCCATATCCGTAGCGGCCTCGGAACTTGCGGTCACGAGGGGAACTGGTCCGGATGCGGTCCTGCTCGACGACGACGCTTTGGTGCGCATGACCTGGAAGGCGGCGGCCAAGTCAAAGGGGATCGACTTGGCGGCCTTCCCCGCGCCGCGGGATTTGCTGGCCGCCATCGAGACCTTCCCGAAGGGAACGGCCATCTACCTGGACTCCAAGCTGGGCGATGGGGTCAAGGGCGAGGATGTCGCCAAGGAACTTCACGCGAAAGGATTCACCAACCTCTATCTGGCCACCGGCTATGACCGGGATTCCTTGCCGGCGATGCCTTGGATCCGGGAAGTCGTGGGCAAAGAGCCGCCCTGGGCCTGAGCGGACCCTGCTCCCCGCGTCTGGCTTTATTTGGGATCATCGCCGTGCAGCGTGGAACCAAGGTGCGCGTTGACACGCATACGCGCCATTATTGCATGGCATCACAATTGCTCTGCGATTCATCGTAGGACCACCAGAATACCAGGAGGATGCGATGAACGTGAAAGAGATGAGATGCCAGGCGCTGCGGGAAAAGATCGCGCGCGAGGGTTACGTATCGCCCGCCGCTGCTCCGGTCGAGACGAGGATGAGCGGCGAGAACTACTGCGCGGCGCGCTATTCGTTCAGCTTCTTGAGAAGGAACGAGATGGCTTGCCAGGGAGCGCTGGCGTAGGGACACGGGGGGCGCAGGCGCGCGACCGCCTGCGCCCCCGTTCCCGAGCGAGCAAGAGCGGGGAGGAGCGACGAATGAACTACGCGGTTCCTCAAGACGTGACCATATCCCATATCGACGGCGTGGGTATGGCTTACGCTTTCGTCAAGAAGACGAATAAGTTGTTATTCCTGAATCAGACCGCGGCCTACGCGCTTTCCCTTCTGGCTGAGGGCTTCTCGCAGGACCGGATATCTGAGGATTTCCAAAGGTCCTTCCGTTTGGCGAAAGAGGATGCGGTCCGAGACGTGGCCGCCATCATCTCGGCGCTGGAGGGTCAATGCATAGTTTCGCCGATTCAGTGATATCGAGGTCGAGCCAAGCGGGCACGCTTTCCGCTTGCCGAAGACTCCGCGGCGAGCTTAGGCAGCGTCCAGACCTGGCCAAAGACTCTGTCCGGTTGCTGGCGCGCGTCTGCCGGGGGATTCTCGGCCCGCAGGGGAAAATGCCGGTCTTCAACAAGGCGGACGAGGAAATAGCCGCTTTCCTCCTTGGTTATTCTCCCCTCAGCGAAAAGACCGCTTCAACCGCCATCCCGGAGGTCATTGACTCCCTGAGATCGCTCAACGCCGTGCAAGATGAAGGGGAAGCTCTGCAGATGCGGGGACTCAGGCTTCTGCCGGTTGAAGGACGATGGCTTTTGGTCCCCGTGCCGTGGCGCAAGGATGCGCCTCTTCCGTGGGGATCTCTCAATTACGGAGAGGACACCCATATCATGTTGGCCAGGCTCGCCAGGATGAACCTGAGCGGACTGCGGGTCCTGGACGTCGGCACCGGCCCCGCAAGCCTGGCTATTTGCGCGGTAGCGCGCGGTGGGCAGGCGACGGCCATCGATATCGATCCCGTCGCCATAGCCGCGGCCGGCTGCAACGCCGCCATCGCCGGCGTCGAGTCCCGGTTGTCCCTGCGGCAAACGCCCATACAAGACTTCGACTCCAACGGCCGATTCGACTTGATCCTTTTCAATCCGCCGTTCCTGCCCGTGCTTCCCGGCGGCAGCGCCCCGTTGGTCGCCGGCGGCGGACCCGACGGCTTTGCCATCATCCGGCACCTGACGGCGAAGCTCCCCAGGCTCCTTGCCGACGAGGGGATGGCCTTGATCCTATGCCGCCTCGAAACCTCTTCCCGAGGGCAGGTGGCCCGCCGCGACGTGGAGGCCGCATTATCGCTGGCCCCCGGCAGGTTCAAGATCGCTTTCGAGGATCATGACGTGCGGCCTCTCGTCGAGGATATCTTCCTCCTGGCGCAAAGGCAGTATCCTGGAGGCGGCGGTTGCGAGGTCGTCTCTTCCGTCCTGGCCGATCCGTCCCTGACCGGACGGTGGGCCCATTACGGGATACTTGGGTTGGCGGTATGATCACCCTGATGGCCGACGTCGGGACGCGCTGCATGCTGTCGTGCGCCCACTGCTCTTCGAGCTCGGGCCCAAGGGGACGCTTTGCGTCCAAGGCGTGGACTGCGCGGCTGTTGGAGTACTTGGGCGGGGGCCTGGTGAGCGCTCTTCAGGTAACGGGAGGCGAGCCCCTGATCTTCCCGCAGATGGATCGCATCGTGGAGACCTGTCTTAAGAACGGCGTCGAGGTCATCGTCAACACGAATTTGACCGTCTTGCCCCCAGCGAGCTGGCGCCGGAATTCCTTGGTGCGGTTCCTCGTGAGTCTCGACGGTCCCGATGCGCGCGTCCACGACGGGGTCAGGGGCGGGGGTTCGTTTGCGAAGACATCCGGCAATCTCGCGATGCTGCTTTCCGAGCCCGGAGCGCGCGATAGAGCGGGACTGAACATGGTCTGCATGCGGCCCAACCAAGGCCACGCCAGGGCGATGGTGGACTTCGCGGCGCGGCGGGATATCCCGCTCAACCTCGGCGACGTCTGGGAGACGGGCCGGGGCCGGAACGCGAAGCTCCCGGCGGGCGACTATTTCGATGATCTGCTCTCCGCGGCCCGCCGGGCGGTGGAGATAGGATACGACAAGCTCCGTGCGGATCTGCCGGAGGCGGCTCGGCAGATGGCTGAGCGACTAACCGGCTATCGCTTCAGGACCTACCGCTGTCACGCCGGGGTCACGAGGATGTACTTTGGCTCCTCGGGAGGGTTGGCGCCGTGCAGCAAGACGCCTCAGGAGAGCCGGCAGGTTTTCGCGCGACTCTCCGACGCTATGCTGAGCTGCGGGTTCCGCGACTTCCGCGCGGCTGCCTTCGGAGGAACGAGAAGGGCGGCCGCATGCAAAGGCTGCGAGTATGGCGCCTACTGCACCCCCTGCGTCTATGAGGACGACAGCCAGCCCGCCCTTTGCGAGGCGGCAAGGCAGCGCGACCGGGTCGAGGCATGAGCGAGCGCGGAGGGAGGCACGAGGGGGATTCCCGCGGTCAGGCGGGATTTTCATTGCGGGCGATCGCGATCGGCGGCGGCATCGGCGCTTTGCTTTCCGTGTCCAATCTGTACGTCGGGCTCAAGATCGGCGTAACCTTCGGCGTGGCGGCCACGGCCAGCTTGGTCGGCTGTCTGATCTTCAAGGCGAGCCGGAATCTCCTGCCGAGCGTCTGCCGCGGCAGCCTCAGCCGAGAGGAGCAGGCCTGCTTGCAGGCGTGCTCCTCGTCCGCGGGCTTCGCCACCGGCGCCGCCATGGTGTCGGCGGTCCCCGCGTACGTCCTGGTGGCGGGGTCCCAGCCTTCGCCGTTCATTCTGGCCGGGCTCTTTTCGCTGCCCGCCGTTTTCGGAATCTTCATGGGCGCCTTGCTTCGCCGCCAGATGATCGTCCAGGAGAACATGAAGTTCCCCAACGGCATGGCCTACGCCGAGACGATCAAAAGCCTTGAATCATCGCAGCAAGCCGATGCGCCCAAGGCCCGGTGGTTCCTGAGCAGCGCCCTGCTAGGCATGGCGGCGGCATGGTGCCGGGACATGCGCTGGCCCTCATTTGCCGCCATACCCCGTCACGTCGCATTTCCCGGCGCATGGGCCGGGCGGCCGGCCCAGCAATACACGATGGGATGGGATAACAGCGGCGTCCTATTGGCGGCCGGCGCTCTGATGGATTTCAGGACCGCGGCTTCCTTGCTGGCCGGTTCTCTGGCGGCCTACGGCTTGCTGGCGCCGTGGATGGTCCGGCTCGGCGCCATCGAGAGCTCCCATCTCGGCTATATCGCTATCGTTCAGTGGAGCACCTGGCTCGGAGCGCCGATAATGGCGGCGTCCGCTTTGACGTCTCTGCTGCTGCGGTGGCGATCAATCAGTGGACTATTCGCGGGACTGGCCGACGCTTTCGAGCCCAAGGCATCGTCCAGCGCGGAGGTACAGCTCCCCGAGAATTGGATCCTAGGCGGGATTCTAGCGTTGGGCATCGGGGTTGCCGCGAATCTGCGCTGCGCCTTCGGGGCTCCCTGGCTCCTCGCCTTGGCCTCCGCGGTGCTGCTGGCCGTCTTGTCGATCGCGGCATGCCGCGTCACCGGGGAATCGGGCGCCGTGCCGACTGGCGCCATGGGCAATGTGACCCAAATCTGCGCGGCCTCGGCGGGCTCCTTGGGGGCGGGGTGCAACCTTGCGGCCGCCAGCATGGTCGCCTCGTCCGCTATCTCCTCATCAGACATGCTGACCCACTTCAGATGCGGCGCCGTGCTCGGCGTAAATCCGCGCCACCAGTTCTATTCCTGCCTGTGCGGCGCGGCCATCGGGACGCTGGCCGTCATGCCCGCCTTCTACATGCTGCTTGCTGCTCCGGGCTCCCTGGGTTCGGATGCATGGCCGGCTCCCGCGGCGCAAGTGTGGGCATCCATCGCGAAGCTCCTCGTACGCGGACCGGCGGCGCTGCATCCGTCGATCCATTGGGCGCTTGCCGCGGGGACCTGCATAGGAGTATGCCTGCCGGTTCTGGAAACCCTTTACCCGGTTTGCAGGAAGTATTTGCCTTCGCCGGCGGGCCTTGGTCTCGGTATCGTGCTGCCGTTCAGTATGGCGCTGCCCATGTTCGCAGGATCCCTCATGGCTAGACTCGCCGCAGCCAGGCTATCCAAGCGGGTCGGCTCGGGCATCCCGTCGATAGCGGCGGGAATCATGGCGGGAGAGTCACTCATGGGACTGCTTTCCGCAGTGGTCAGGAGCCTGGTGAGATGAAAGGCGAAGCGGCTCTGGTGGTCCCTCCTTTCGCTTCCACGCGGCTGCCGTCCCTGCAGATGGGCTTGTTGAAGAGTTCGGTGGGAAGGACTCCAGGCATGCGCGCGCGGGTCCTCTATGCCAATCTTGAGGGCGCGGCGCATCTCGGATGGGAGACGTACGAGAAGATATGCGCCGGCAGCGTTTCGCTGATCGGCGAATGGCTGTTTTCGAGGGCCGCCTTCGCGGACGACGCGCCGCCGGCCGAGCAGTATCTTCAAGTCGTGCGGGATAACCTGGAGTGCATCCAGCGCGAGTTCGGCTGGAGCGCGGAAGAACTGGTCGACCTCAGGGAGAGGTCGATTCCCGAATTCGTGGCCCGATGGTGCGCAGGGATTCCTTGGAGCCGCTACATCGCCGTCGGCTTCACGTCGACTTTCGAGCAGAACTGCCCTGCGTTGGCGCTGGCCCGCAAAATCAAGGAAATTTGCCCCCGGATCGTGACCGTGTTCGGCGGGTTCAACACACAGGACGGGATGGGGCTGGAGTATCTCCGGGCTTTCCCCTGGGTGGACTACGTATTGAGGGGGGAAGCCGAGGAGACTTTTCCGGCATTGCTGCGCAGCCTCCTCGCCGGGAAGAGCACCCTCCGTCTGTCCGGGCTCGCCTATCTGGGAGAGGACGGCATCCCTCATGCCGAGCCGCCGGTGCCGATGCCCGACATGGAGACGGTCCCCGAGCCGGACTATGCGGACTATTTCGAAACGGCGCAGCGGCTGGACATGCCCGTAGTAGCCGGGAACCGGCGGGTGCGCCTGCCCTTCGAGGCGTCCAGGGGCTGCTGGTGGGGCGTCAAGCAGAAGTGCAGTTTCTGCGGCCTCAACGCCAAGATGAACGCCTACCGCCGCAAGTCGCCGGCGAGGGCTCTCGCCGAGTTGGAGGCGCTATCCGAGCGCTACGGCGTCCTCGATTTTCACGCCGTCGACACGGTCCTCGATCCCGCCTATGTCGGCGATTTCTTCGGCAAGATCATGAGCAAGGATTACGGCTTCTACTATGCCGTACGGCCCGATCTTGCCAGGCAGCAACTGCGTGCGCTGGCTGCTGGCGGCGTGCGGATACTACAGCCCGGCATCGAAAGCCTAAGCACGCATTCCCTGCGGCTGATGCGCAAAGGCAGCACCATGCTCACGAACCTGCGCTTCTTGAAGTGGGCGCACTACTACGGGATGACTGTAAGCTGGAACGTCCTCTATGGCTTGCCGGGAGAGACGGCCGAGGACTATGCCGCGCAGGCGCGTCTCATCGACCGCATCGTCCATCTCCCGCCCCCGTCTCAGTACGGGCGATTTCATCTGCACCGGTTCAGCCCGTATTTCGACGAGGCGGAGCGATCCGGCCTGCGCGGCGTCCGCCCGCTGGTCGAGTACTCGTGCGTCTACCCGGCCGGCACGGCGCTGCCTGAGATCGCCTACACTTTCGAGTACGAGCTCAAGGAAGACGTCCCGGCCGCGGCGGCGGGGCCTTTGGACGCTGGTATCGCGCGGTGGCGCGAATCCTGGACATCAGGCTCGCGGCCCTTCCTGCAATATGTCCGCAGCGGGCGGCGCTTGACCATCATGGATGGACGTCGCCCTGGCTCTGCGCGCGCCATCGATTTGCGGCGCGAAGCCGCGGACGTTTACGAGGCGTGCTCCCTGGAGCCGAGCACCGCCCGGCAGATTCGTGCGGCGCTGCCGGCCGGTCCCGGGCGCGGCCTCTCGGGGGAAAGCATTGATAAACTTCTTGCTGGGTTCGCCGCCGCGGGGCTGGCGGTCGAGGAAAACGGCAGATATTTGGGGTTGGCTCTTCCCGCCAACCGCAACTGGTAGGAACTTTTCACGGGGGAGATTGTAAGATGAGCATAATGCGATTGGAAGAAGCCGGAGCGATGCTGGAGAAAAGCCTGGTGCTGATGACCAAGAAGAGAGCCGGCCGAGTCATCGCCGATTCCTCCGAACTGTTCTCAGTCACCGAGATGGGGAAGCCGTTCCACGCCTTCAATGGCGTGTATCGGACGCGCCTTCAGGGGGGCCGGGAGGATGAGCGCATAGACGCGGTGATGGCCGAATTCCGCTCCCGGTCGCTGCCGTTCCGCTGGTATGTCTTCCCCAGCAGCCAGCCCGCGGACCTGGCGGCTCGTTTGGAAGCCAGGAAGCCGACCCTGGTCATAAGGAACTTCGGCTTCGCCGCCATGTGCGAAACTACGGCGTCCTTGGAGATCCCCGGCTTGACGGTGGAGCCGCTCGACGCCTGCAATTTTATGGACTACTCGATGGTCGTCGAGGATTCTTTCCTGGAGATCGGCAGGCCGGCCGTGGAGAACATTAGGGCTCTGGCCAGGGAGGCTTTGCGGAAGCCCGACCCCGGCTATTTGATTCTTCTGGCGCGCTTGGGCGGCGTGCCTGCAGGGTTCTGCGCCTTGAGAATCCTGCGCGACGATGCCAGAGTCGCCGGCTTCTTTTGCGGTGCCGGCGTGCGCCCCTGCCTCAGGCGGCGAGGCGTGATGCGCGGCATGATCGCGGAGCGCGCCAAAGCGTTGATCGAGCGAAAGGTCCCCATCCTTATGGTGTACGGGAGCGAGAAATTCTCCGCGCCGATCTTCCGCAAGCTCGGATTCCGGGAATTCCACGAGATGCGCATCTATGAATTCGAGCGCAATTCATAGAGGCCACCCGCAGCGGCGGACCTGTCCAGGCTGCTTGGCGCCGCGCCGGCTCTTTGCGGCGGCCGCCGCGGCCGCGGCATTCGCGTAGAACTTCGCGCATTTTGCGTTCGTTTCCGGAGGGGAGCTTCTCTCCGTTTTGCTGCGTACTCGCGCAAGGAACCGGGGATGTCCGGCGACCGCCCCCACCGATCCGACGGTCCCGACGAACACGCCTTCTTCGAGGTCGTTCCGGCTCAGGGCGACCCGGCCGTCTGCCGCCACATGCAGATATCGGGTCGGGTCTTCGAAGAACGCGATGTCCGGCGCCAGGAACGGTTCTTCGCTCATCATGGTTTCAAACGGCTCAATGGGCGCGTGTGGCGCCTTGCCATAGACGGCGTAGTGCATCAAATCGTCCAAGCGATCCCAATCGACCTGGCCCGGGCGCATCCAGATGCCGGATCGAACGCCCAGGGACGATAATATCCTGCAATCCGAGTAGCTTCTCGCGCATTGGGACGGCAGGAATATCCGAACGGCGCTCGCCTTCAAGCTGCGGATCAAGGGGAGAGATCGATGCAGCGGCCCCATCTCGCGGACATGGAGAGAGAGGGGGAGGAGTTCCACGCCCTCCGGCAGGGAAAGCGAATAAAGTGGGACATCCAACTCCATCCATAGGGCGCGGAGTGTATTGCGGACGCGCGCCATGGAGGCGGAGCGGACGAGGTCGACGGGCGCATCCAGGCGGACGATCAGCTGTTGGCCGGCGAGCGAACCGAGCAGCCCTTCGTCCGGAGGGCACACCAGAATTGGATTCATAGCGTAGCGCCGGCGGGCAGCGTTTCAGGCGCCTTCCCTCGGCCCCAAGCCCGCGCGAGACAGCCGCCGTCGCAGAGTTGCCCGAGATGCGGGCACTTCAGGCAGCGCTCGAAGACGCCTCCCGCGGAAGCGCGGATCTTTTCATGCATCTTGTCGAAATGCCCGACCAGAGCATTCATGTTGTCGAACTCATAGATGGACCGCTTTTCCATGGCCGAGAGCGGGAAACAGGCCCACACCCTCATGTCGGGTCCGACATCGATTGCCGGTCCGCAGTTGAACTTGAGGGTCCCGTCGGATGATTTGAGCAGCCTTCCCAACTGGCTGTCCGTGAATATGCAGAGGGGAAAACCGCAATCGAGGGCGACTTCGATTCCCGAGTTGTCGAGGGCCGGAAGCTGTTCGATCAAGCGCCCGGCGACATGCCTCATCTGAGCCATGCCGGGAATAGAAGCTTCTACGCCGGCGGCCGGATGCGCCAGTCCCAGGCGCAAGCGAGGGATGAGCTTATATCGATCGACGAGCCGGCACAAGAAGGTGAGGTCGAAGTCGGCATGATGGATGTTGAATCCGGGCTTTGTGTTGGGGCCGAGTTCGGCAAGGAAGCGTTCGACTCTGCGAGTTTCGCCATCCGTCGATTCCGTCGGATCATTGAGGTTGCAGATGAAGCGGACTCCATCCCTCCATTCCGGGGAACTTGCGAGCAAACTGGATAGCTTCTGGTCGGACATGATTCCGCTCGTAAATACGGTCACGCTGAAGCCCCTTTCCCGCAGGTAGAGCAGCATGTCCGCGAAATCGGGGTGGAGAGTCGGCTCGCCGCCCAGCAAAGAGATGTGCCGCTGTCCCGCTTCCTCGGCGAAATCCGCCAGGTAGACCATATCCTCCCATGGCAGCACATCTTCAGGAGCCGAGGCGCTCATATGCTTCTTGGCGAAGCAATAGGGGCAAGCGCGCACGCATTTCTGCGTCAGAAGGATGTTCATTCGTACTTATCCGGAGCAATATTCATGCCGCGCCGAACGACAGAATCTGTGGCCCCGCCGCCGAACCGTTTCAAGGAATTGGCAACCAGCTTCAAATTCCTCAAGCCTGGGACATATCTGATCAAAGTCGCCTATCTCGATCCTCCGCCTCGGCTTCCCACGGAGGAAGACATTCAAGCCTTGATAAAGAGAGGAGCATCCCAAGAAGGTCAGATGAGGCTTTACCAAGAAGGAGTCAGACTTTCTCTGGGAAGAGTCGAATCGAATGTCGTATCGATTGAGGTGGCTCCTTGAGAGGTCTTCTGGCCTCGGCGGCCTCGCCGCGGAGCTGGGGCTGGTCATGGCCGCGTCGTATCTTCTGGGACTGCTCTTCGATCTGCGGCCCCTGAGCGCCGGGTTCCTGGGGATCGCCGCCGCGTTCTCCGCCTTGGCCCTGCTCTTCTGCGCGGGTTATTTAAAGCTCAAAAGCATTCAGGACAAATAGCCGAATTCCTTTAGCGCCCGGGGGTCGCGGCGCCAGTTTTTGCGCACCTTGACCCACAACTCCAGCCGCGCCGGGCGGCCCAGGAAATCCACGATCGCCTGCAGCGAGCGCGACTGCAGTTCCCGCAGGGTCTTGCCGCCCTTGCCGATGATGATCCCTTTCTGCGTCTCGCGCTCGACGTGGAGGACCGCGTCGATCTGGTCGGGGGCGCCCGGCAGTTCCCGGAAGCGCTCGATCTGGATGGCCACGGCGTGGGGAATCTCCTGGGCGTAAAGGGCGAAGACTTGTTCGCGGATGATCTCCGAGACGAAGAAGCGCTCGTAGCGGTCGGTGTACTGGCCGGCCTCGTAATAGGGGGAAGAAAACGGCAGCAGCTCGACGATCTTGGCGACGAGCTGTTCGATGCCCTGGCCCTTGAGGGCGGAGAGCTTCAGGCTCGCCGCGGGCTTGACCGCGGCCGCGAAGGACTCCAGCACGGCGTCGTGCCGGCCCGCCGGGGCGGGCAGGTCCGCCTTGTTGAGCGCCAGTATGACCGGCTTGCGGGAGCGGTTCAGCGCGGAGAGCTCGGACCGGAGCCGCTCGTCGGGCATTTGCGGCTCGACCAGCAGGATCATGATGTCGGGGTCCTCGTGCGCGGCGCCCAGGGCCTGCCGGCGCAGGCAGTTCTGGAGCGGGTCCTTGGGATTTTCGATCAGGCCGGGGGTGTCGACGAGGCAGGCCTGGTAGCCGGGGCCGTCGAGTATCCCGAGTATCCGGTGGCGGGTGGTTTGCGGCTTGGGCGAGACGATGGAGAGCTTGGACTTGAGCAGGGCGTTGAGCAGGGTGGATTTGCCGGCGTTGGGACGTCCCAGCAGCACGACGAAGCCGGCCTTGAACTGTTCCTCCGCCACGGCCAGATCATACCTTAAATCGGCGCCGGTAGCGGCTTCCCCGGCGGACTCTGGCGCGCGGGGCGCGCGCGCGCTTCAATGGAGGGATGCGCCAATCCATTCTCCGGCTGTTCCCGATCGTCCTCACCGCCTGTGCCGCGGCTTTCGCCTGTGCCGCCGCCGTAAAGACTCCGGTCGTCAATGCCGAAGACACGGTGTCGCCCCTCTTCCGGCAGGTCGCCCGGGCCGTGCGGCCCGCCGTCGTGGAGGTCCGCGTCATGGAGAAGGTCCGCGTTGACGAGACGCTGCCCGACCTCGACGAGTTCATGCACCGGTTCTTCGGCGAACCGGGCTCCGCCGCGCCCCGGCGCCGGGGCGAGATGATCATGCGCGGCCTGGGCTCCGGGGTCATAGTCGACGCCGCCCGGGGCTACATCCTGACCAACTACCACGTCGTGGGCGGCTCCGAGAAGACCCAGGTCACCCTTTCCGACGGCCGGGTATTCCGGGTCGATTGGGTGCGCACGGACCCCGCCACCGACCTGGCCGTCCTGCGCATCAAGGCCGACGCTCTCGCGCCGGCCCGCCTGGGCGACAGCGACGCCATGGAGGTCGGCGATCTCGTGCTGGCCGTGGGCTCTCCCCAGGGCCTTTCCCAAACCGTCACCTCCGGCATAATCTCGGCCAAGGGCCGCGCCACCGACGAGACCCAGACCATCCAGGACTTCATCCAGACCGACGCCGCCATCAACCGCGGCAATTCCGGAGGCCCCCTGGTCAACATGAAGGGGGAGGTCGTCGGCATCAACACGGCCATAGTTTCGCAGTCGGGGGGCAGCGAGGGCCTG
>JAQUMZ010000022.1 GCA_028717865.1 Elusimicrobiota bacterium
TCTCTATTGACGGATTGCGCGATTCCGTCCTGGCCGCCGCGCTGGCGGCGGCCTGCGCCGCGCCTGCCGGCGCCGGCGATTTCGCCGTCGAGCTTCCCGCGGGCTTGCGCGCGGGCGCGGCCGGCCTGAGCGGCAAGGCGCCGGCGGCGGCCGCCGCCGCGCTTCCCGTTTTCGACCCCGGCGTTTCGCCCGCCGTCAAGGAGCAGATGGCGCGGGACCTGGATTTCGTGAGCTCCATCCGGGCGGCGGAAGCCTCGCGCCTGCATCGGGAGGTTTTTGGACCCGTGGCCGGGCCCGCCTATGTCCGCTGGTTCGCGTCGCGGGTCAAGGCCGTGGGGTTCGACGCCGGGGATGACGGCCCCACTACGATCGCCTACGTCCTGACCAGGAAACAGCCGTGGAAGATGTGGGTGACCCGCAACTTCGTCGGCTACGCCATGCCGCAGATCGCCCGGGTGATGTTCATGTTCCACGAGGCCCGCCACACCGAAACGGACCGCGGCAACTGGCATCACGCGGTTTGCCCGGACCCCTTCCGCGACGAGGGCGGCCGCGAGGTGCGGGGCATACTCAGCGGCATGCCGATGGCGGGCAAGGCGGTCTGCGACCGCGTGGCCCTGGGCTCGTACGGGTCCTCGGTCGTCATGCTCAAGAACATCTCCAAGTTCTGCTCGAACTGCGCGGGCAAGGCGCGCTTCGACGCCGGCCTTTACGCCGACGACCAGCTCAAGCGGATCATCGACGACTCGGCGCGGCGGGAGATCAAGGATGACCTTTACCGCTGACCGAAGGCTGCGCCGGCTGGGGCTGGGCGCGGTTCTCGCGCTTTGGGGCGCGGCGGCGCGGGCCGGCGATTTCAACCCGGCGCTTCCGCCGGAACTGAAGCTGGGCTTCGCGATTTTGAGCCGGACGGCCGGCAGGGCGCCGGCGGCGGCCGGTCCCGCGTTGAGATGCGATCCCAAGGTGTCGCGCCGCATGTGCGGGATCGTAGAGGGCGACCTGGCCTTTCTGAGGTCTGTTTGGGGGAAGTCGTCTTCGGACCTGCAGAAGAGCGTCTTCGGGCCGCTGGCGGGCTCGGTTTACCTGGCGTGGCTTGCGGCCCGGGTCAAGACCGTGGGCGTGGATTACCGCGTGGCCGACGCGGTCGCCTACACCCAGCCGCCCCTCTATCCGGAGAAGATTTTGCTGACGCGCGCCTATGCCTCGGCCGCTCATCCCCAGATCGCCCGCATAAGCGTGCTGCTGCACGAGGCGCGCCACATGGAGGTCAAGGGCAGGTATTGGAGCCACGTCCGCTGCCCGGTTCCCTTCCGGGACGCGCGCGGGGAAGACATGCTCAGCTTTTGGACCGGCGAGAATCTGTCGGGGCAGCCGGCCTGCGATCGCACGGCGGTGGGAGCCTACGGCATCGAGGTCATCATGCTGCGCAACGTATCGCGCTACTGCCTGACCTGCGGCGGCAAGGTGCGCATGGACGCCGACCTCTACGCCCGCGACGCATTCAATCGGATCATCGATTCGGCCGCGGTCGAAACCTTGCGGCGGGACGTCTACTAACGCGCCGCCTCGGATCTTAGGAGGGAAGCGGCCGCTTCCAGCGCCCGGTCCCGGAGGGGCGGATCCGCCGGCGGAAAGCCCAGCAGCTGGCGGCGCAGCTCCTGCAGCAAAGCTTCCTCCTCCGGCGCCTCGAGGCTGATCCCGCGCCCGGGGTCGGGCGCCACGCCGCCTTCCCCATCGGAACCTTTCTTGATGCTGCGTCCGTTCGGGGTCAGCCAGAGCGACACGGTCAGGTCCACCGCCATGCCGCGGGCCAGCTCCCAGACGTTTTGCGCGGAGCCCTTCCCGAAGGTCCTGGCCCCGAAAACCGCCGCCCGGCCGTGGTCCTGCATGGCGGCCGCGAATATCTCGCTGGCCGACGCGGAGCGCCCGTTGACCAGGACGGCCAGGGGCAGGTCCAGGCGCCGTCCCGCGTCCACGACCGCGTGGGGGATTTCCCTCCAGGAAACGCTCCGGTCCTTTTCCATGAAACGGGAGGCCACGAAGAACACGGTTTGCCCGGGGGCCAGGAAACGCGAGGCCAGCCTGCGGGCGGCTTGCGGATCCCCTCCGGGGTTGAAGCGCAGGTCTATGACCAGGGATTTGGCGCCGGCGGCGAGCAGGGCCGAGAGGTTGGTGAAAATCTCTTCGGTGTTCTCCGTTACGAACGAGGCGATGAAAAGGTAGCCGACCGAGCCCGGCAGCAGCTTGAAATACGAGACCGGGCTCTTGACGTACCCGCGCGTCATGCGCGCGGCGAAGGTCCGCGCCGCCGCGCCCGGCCGTTCTATGAGCAACTCCACGGAGGAGCCGGCCTCGCCTTGCAGGCCTCTCTGCTCCGGGGTCATGCCGGGTTCCAGCCCGCGACCGTCGACCGCCACGATCCGGTCTCCAGGAAGGATCCCCGCGGCTTCGGCGGGAGAGCCGGGCAGGGCTTTGTGGACCAGCATGAAGCCGCGCTCCGGATCGGGGGTCATGGCGATGCCCACCCCGGCGAAGCCGGCGTGGCCGCGCACCAGCCGGCCCAGCGCGCTGTCCGCCTCCCGCCGGTCGAGGACCATGGAATAGGGGTCGTCCAGGACGGCGACCATGGCCTTGAGGGCGGCGGCCAGCGTGTCTTCGGACCGCACCGCCGTCGGCAGGCGCGCGGCGAACTCCGCTATCCGGGTCTCGATTTCGCGCAGGGCTTGGCGGGGGTCGGGTCCGAGGGCGCCGTCTTCTATACGGGGCGCGGGGAGCGGCGGTCCACCGCCCAAAGCCGAGGCCTCCGACAGCGCTTCCAGCGCGGCGCGCAGCGGCGTTTCCGGCGGGACCGGCTTGTAGAAGGCGTGGATAATTTTTCCCGCGACTTGGGCCGCCTGCCGGCCGAAATCCTCCGCGGTCGGGGCCGCCGCGGCCTCCGGCTCTTTTATGGCGGGGGCGTCGTCCGCAACCGGTCCGGCCGCGAAGGGGCGCGGCCAATGCTTGAGGACGGCTTCCTGGGCGCGGGCGCGGATGCCGTCGACTTTTTCGGACAAGCCGGCGGTTTCGGATGGGTTCGGGATGGAGTTCGCTAAAACGGGGGGCCCCTCCGCCGGGACCGGCTGCGCGCCGGGAGCCAGCGTCGGAGGCGGCGCCAAAAAGGGTTCCCCGACCGCCGGCGGCGCGGGCGCAGGCATTCCCTGGCCAGGCGCCGGGGCGTGGATCTGGGCGGGAATGCTTCCGCCCCCCAGGCCGAGCCGCGGCAGGATGGCCGTGATCGCGATGCCGGCCGGCAAGCGCGCGGCCGCCGGCCGGCCGGCCGAGGCCCTGGCTGTTCCGGAGGCGCTCGCCGATGGGATGACCGTCGACAACGCAGCCGCCACAAGCAGGATCAGCATTCCACGAGCTATTATAAGCCGGCTCGTGCTATGGCAACAGGGCAGAAGGGCCTAGATTTTAGCCCGTATAAGTCCTAGGTTGGCCGTGGTTCGTCCATCTGGCCAAGTTCCTGGTCAGTTATAAGTCCATCAACTAAGCCGCGCATGATTACGAACGGCTGCAATAGGACCTTATTGAATCGATAGCGGATGGAATACGCCCCGCCAACCTTCTTTAATGCCGGACCGCGAGCTTTATCGGTCAAGGCTTTAATCGTTGGCAAGAAGTTTCCAATGTCATAATCCGGAGTTTTTGTGATTTTTCTAAATGGACCCCTAACATCCGCTGGATAAAAGTATCCACCCATGTCTGTTTTCGCAAGCGCGCATGCTAATAGAACCTCGCGAAGAAGATTCCTTTTCTTCCGACTGGTGGTAGCTTTGTCATAAGCGGAAAGCAGTGTTTGGTGCATCTGCCCAATAGGTTTTTTTAGAGCCTCATCCACATCTTTGGATGTAACGTTCCTGCGTAGTGCGCTGACTGCCGCCAGGCCAGCATTTAATCCCAGCGCGTGAATATAATTCGGGAAGCCCTGAGAAATCTTAATAATGCGCTCGATGGCCGTTTCTTCAATGCCCATTCCTCCTTTGCTTAACTTGTTTAAACCATTGGTGGTTAAAATTTCCTTGGCTTCAGTCGCATTCATTCTGGGCATCATTACTTGAGAGAGGTTTCTTTCTACCGATTCATGTTCCCCAATTAATTCTGTGACGCTATCCGCAATTCCCACAAGGATGATCACAACCTGATTCCCTCTGTCGGAAAGGAGTTTAATTGTTTCGGCGAATTTTCGCCTGGTTTCTGCGTCGTCCACCTTGTCAAACTCATCAAAAGTCAAGACTATTGTTGAACTTTGCGAGATTGACTGCAGCTGTTGTTGTATGAGGTATGGAGTCACCGTCTGATCATTAATCTGTTCTGCAAGAGTAGTTTGGCTGCCATCCTCATTCTCGGTCACAATTTCAGACAGGATATTTTTCCATAATGAAGTGAAGTTATCGCCTGAAGTGCAACTTATCATCCAGTGTTGGATGTGCTTTTCTGCGGCCGTTGCTTTTTTGGGCAAAATAGTAACGAGCGAAGTCTTTCCAACACCACGTTCTCCATATACAATTACATGCCTGCCTCCAGCGTGAAACACGACTTTGAGGAGTTCGGTTATTTGTTCCATTCTCCCGGCGAATAGCTCGGGTACGCGTATGGGAGAGTCTGGATTGAAATACAGTGGAAGGCTAGCGGAGAAAATATCCTGTTCATCTTTAGTAAGTACTTCGGGCATCTTTATCATTTACTTTAACCCCACAAATATTCACTTTGCATGCCACATCATTTACTTTTAGCTATGGTACATTAAGTTTTGCTAAATCGCAATACCGAGCGTGGGTCCTAAAACGAAGTTTGGGAGATTACGGATAACGTCGCGCGTATAAGACGGTTAAATTCAGACCCGTTGATACTGGTTCGCAAGGCGGTATCAGGACGGCGCGATGTCCGCCGCGCCCTCGGGCATGGGCTCCAGCATGGCCCAGAAGTCCGCGGCCGAGCGGATGCGCTTGTCGGGGTCGGGACGCAGGGCGCCGGCGATGAGCATGTCGAGGGAGCGGGGCAGGCAGGGTTCGAGGCTCGAGGCCCGCGGGTAGCTCTCCGCCAGTTTTTGTTCGAGATTCGCGGGCGGCGGGAAGGGCAGGCGGCCGGTGGCCATTTCGTAGAGGCAAACGCCGAGCGAATAGACGTCCGATTCGGAGCGCACGATCCCGTATTCCTGCTCGGGCGCCATGTAGTACGGCGTCCCGACCACGGAGTTCGTGACCGCGCAGTCTCGTCCCGGACGCGGTCGCTCCGAGGCGGTTTTCCGGATGCGGCGCGAAATGCCGAAGTCCATGACCTTGACCAGCCCTTGGTCCGTGATCATGATGTTCGCGGGCTTGAGGTCGCGGTGCACCACCCCGTGCCGGTGGGCCGCGTCGAGCGCCGAGCAGACCGCGCGGATGACGGGCTTGAGCTCGGACAAGGGCAGGCGCTTCTTGGCCGCGATCAGCTCGTGGACCGTGCGTCCCTCCAGGAACTCGAAGACCAGGTAGAGGCCCTTGTCGTTCGAGACGATGGAGTGTATCTCCACGATGTTGGGGTGGTGCAGGGCGGCCACGGTGCGCGCCTCGACCAGGAATTGTTCCTTGGCCTTGGCGTCGAGCTGGTGCTCGCCTAGCAGCATTTTGACGGCCACCTTCCGGCCGAGGGCCCGGTCGAAGGCCTCGTAGACCACGCCCATGCCGCCCTGGCCTATGGTCTTGCCGATGGCGTAGCTGGCGTCGATGGCCGACCGGGCGTTATCGTCGCGAAACGACGGGACGGCGGCGGGCGGCCGCGGGCGGGCGAGGCGGCCGCCGAACACGTGGAGCAGGCCCAGGGCGATGAGAACTCCGCCGACGAGCGAGCTCAGCAGGACGACCGCGAACAGGCGCCGCTT
Organism: Elusimicrobiota bacterium; assembly: GCA_028717865.1. Classification (GTDB taxonomy): domain Bacteria; phylum Elusimicrobiota; class Elusimicrobia; order UBA1565; family UBA9628; genus UBA9628. The sequence goes on from JAQUMZ010000022.1 coordinate 5,903, forward strand.
GGGCGCGGCGGCGGCGGAGCCCGGCGCGGCCGGGGGTCGTCCGGAGGCGAGCGGGGCCGGCAGGCCGTAGGAGGCCGCGGCGTCTCGATAAACCGGCTCGAACTGGGCGTTGAGCTCCGAGGCTTTTTTGAGATCCCGGAGCATGGAATCGGCGTCGCCGATTTTCTCGTGAGCGAAGCCCCGGTTGACGTAGGCGTAGGGGTTCTTCGGGTCCAGTTCGAGCGAGAAGTTGGCGTCGGCCAGGGCGTCATGGAAGCGGCCCATGTGGTTGTAGGCGAAGGAGCGGGCGTCGCGGGCGGCGATTTCGCGCGGATTGATGGACAGCGCCTGGCTGGCCTTGTCCGCGGCGGATTCATAGCGGCCGATCAGATTATAGGCCGCCGCGAGGTAGTAATAGGCGGCGGTGTTGTTGGGGTCCTCGGACAGGGCCCGTTGCGCGTCGTCGATGGCCCCATGGTAGTCCTTGAGCGCGATCTTGCCCGCGGCGTTGCGGATGAGGCGCTGTACGGAGGCCGGGACGGGTTCGGGCAGCGGGTCCTGGCTGAGCTCTTGCGCCTGGTTGATTTGGGTGAGCATGCCCTGGTATTCCCGCTGGACCTCCACCTCCAACCGGGTTTTTTCGTCGCGGATGGCCGTTCGCGGCACCCGGCCCTCGGCCAGGCGCATCAGGGCGTGGGCGGTGCGGTCGTTGGGGTTGACGGCCAGGGCCCGGCGGGCGTCCTCCACGGTGTTGAGGTAGTCGCCCAGGCCCCACGAGGCCAGGGCCCGCGCCGTGTAGGCGTCCGCGTCGTTGAGGTCGAGTTTGGCCGCCCGGGTCGCGTCATCGAGGGCGTCCTGGAAGTTCTTGAGCCCGTAATTGGAGTTGGAGCGGTTGATGAGGGCGTCGCGGTCCTGCGGGTCCACGGCCAGGACCTTGTCCGCCAGCCGCCGGGCGTCCTCGAACCGGTTGGCCCGGTTGTTGAGGTAGGCGGCGCCGTTTTGCAGGCGCTTGAGCATCTCCTTGGGCGCGGCGCTGGGCGAGAGGCGGTCCGCGGCGGCGGTCAGGTCGGCCAGGTTCCCGGTGATGAAGGCTTCCCGCTTCTCCGGTTCCAGCTCCGCGGCCCGGCGGTCGAGGCTCTCGAGCAGCGGCAGGGTTTGGCGGCGCGCCGTGCTTTCGGGAACGGCGGCGACGTAGGCGCGCAGCGCCGCGACGGCGGCACGGGAGTCGGCGCCGCGGTCGAGGGTCTTGTCCGCGGCGGCGGCCGGGCAAAGGGCGAGCAGCGCGAGCGCGCGCAGGGCGATGAACATACGGAACCTATTTAGTTTAGAGAGCCCGTCGGGTCCCTGTCAAGGGCCGGCTGTCCGTTGCGCGGTCCTCCCGCGTATAGTAGACTTATGCGTGCATCTCTATTGCGTCGACGGCTCCAACGTGGTGCGCATGCTCTGGGGTTACGGCGGGCCGGAGTTCCGGCGCCAGGAGGAGGACGACTGCGCCACGCTCGTGGAGGGCTTCGCGGTGTTGTGCCGGGCCTGGGCCGGCTGCATGGAGGCCGAGGTGTTCTTTGACGGGGGCGCCAGGCGCTGGCCGCGCCCGGTCGCGGGGACGGATAATTTGCGCGTGCGCTTTTCCTCCGAGGAACCGGCCGACGTTCTCATCCTCGACCGGGTGCGGGCGCGGGCGTTTTCGGGGGGCGGGGGCGCTACGGTCGTGACCGGGGACGGCGAATTGGGCCGCCGCTGCCGGCAGGAAGGCGGGCGTTGGCTGCGCGTGGCATCCGCGGGCGGCCTGGAGGCGATTTTGCGGCGCATAGAAAGCAGGTTTTCGCGGCGGGGCGCTTGAAGAACACGACCGTAGTGGTGGGCGGCGGGATCATGGGAGCCAGCGCCGCTTACTGGCTGTCGCGGGCCGGCCGCAACGTCATCCTCCTCGACCAGGCCGAGGTCCCGAACCGGCATGCCGCCTCCGGCGACCAATTGCGGATATTCCGCATGACCTACGGCAAGGACGCCTTTTACACCGACATGGCGGCCAAGAGCCTGCCCCTGTGGTCCGAGCTCAGCCAGCAGAGCTCGGACAAGTTTCTGGTGCAGAACGGCTTCCTCGACTTGGCCGTGAAAGCCCACGGCTACGAGGAGCAGTGCCTCAAGGTGCTCAAGGATCACGGCCGGCCGTGCCAGATCCTGCAAAAGGGCGATTTGCGCCGCTATTACCCGATGATGAATTCTCGGGCCTTTCGCTTCGGCCTGCTGCATCGCGAGGGCGGCATGATCTGGGCCATGCGCGCGGTGTCGGCCATCCTGGGACTCTGCCAGCGCAAGGGCGTGAAGGTCCGCTCCCGTGTCGAGGTGGCGGGGGTGGCCAAGTCGGGGGGGCGCATCACCGGGCTCAAGGACCGCGCCGGGCGCTCCTGGCCGGCCGAGGACTACCTTTTCGCCCCGGGAGCCTGGACCGGCCAACTGCTCAAGGGGTGGCGCCTGCCCATCAAGGTGACCCGGCAGTCCCAAATCTACCTGCGGCCGCCGTTCAATCGCGGCCGCTACCGGGCCGAGCATTTCCCGCCTTTTCTGATCAAGAGCGCCGGCTTCTACGGCCTGCCCATGCATATTCACGGCTTCATGAAGATCGGCGAGCTGGGCCAGGGGGCTCCGGGCCGGCCCGGGGACGCGCCGGAGCGTGAGGTTTCCCCGGCTTTCGAGCGCAAGGTCCGGGCCTTCCTCAAGCGTTATATCCCCGAATTGGCCGGCTTCACCGAGTGCGAGGGCCACGTGAACTACTACGCCAACACCAGGGACGGCGACTTCATCGTCGACCGGCTGCCCGGCTGCTCCAACGGCTATTTGATGGCGGGCTTCTCCGGGCACGGCTTCAAATTCGCGCCGCTGCTGGGCCAGGCGGCGGCCCAGCTGATCGTGGGCGGCAAATCCGACCTAAACCTCCACCGCTTCCGCCTGGGCCGTTTCTAAACGGTGCCCCGCTTTCACGTATTCACGTATTTCACGTATTCGAGCTGTTTTCCGCGATGCGTCCCGCCGCCTCTGTCATTCCACTATAAATATTTCTTATAATCGGTCTGCCTTAAATATTTCGCCAGGGGGCCCCGATATGCCGACATCCTCAACCCGGAAGCTGACCAAGGAAGAGCTCATTGCCAAGGCGCAGAAGCCGTCCGAAGACGCCATGCGGCTGCACCCGTTCTACCAGGGCAAGGTGGAGGTGTCTCCCAAGTGCTGCGTCCGGGATTTCGACGATTTCGCCATCTGGTATTCCCCCGGCGTGGCGGCCCCGTGCAAGGACATCCAGAAGAATCCGGAAAAAGTCTTCGAGCATACCAACAAGGCCAACATGGTCGCCGTGGTCTCGGACGGCACCCGGGTGCTCGGCCTGGGCGACATCGGCGCCGAGGCCGCCATCCCGGTCATGGAGGGCAAGGGCCTGCTCTTCAAGTACCTGGGCGGCGTCGACGCCTTCCCCATCTGCCTCAACACCAAGGATCCCGCCGAGATCATCCGCACCGTGGAGATCCTCCAGCCCTGCTTCGGCGGGATCAACCTGGAGGACATCTCCCAGCCCAAGTGCTTCACCGTCCTGGAGGAGCTGCGCAAGCGCTGCTCCATCCCGGTCTGGCACGACGACCAGCAGGGCACCGCCACGGTCTGCCTGGCGGGCCTCATCAACGCGCTCAAGATCGTGGGCAAGCGCATCCAGGACGTCAAGATCGTGCTCAACGGCGCGGGGGCGGCCAACATCCGCATCGGCACGCTCTACATGGCCTACGGCGCCAAGCCGGGGAATATGATCTACGTGGACTCCAAGGGCACCCTGCACAAGGGCCGCGCGGACCTCAAGAACGCCCGCGAGAAGTGGTACATGTGCCAGCACACCAACGCCGGCAACGTCGTGGGCGGCGTGGCCGAGGCCTTGCGCGGCGCCGACGTGCTGTCGGCCTCCTCCACCCCCGGCCCGGACACCATCAAGAAGGAGTGCATCGGGGCGATGGCCAAGGACGCCATCTGCTTCCTGACCGCCAACCCCATCCCCGAGATGTGGCCTTGGGACGCCAAGGAGATGGGCGCGCGCATCGTGGGCACGGGCCGCTCGGACTTCGACAACCAGGTCAACAACTCCCTGGGCTTTCCCGGCATCTTCCGCGGCACGCTGGACGTCCGCGCCAAGACCATCACGGACGAGATGTGCATCGCGGCCGCCACCGAGCTGGCCAAGTGCGCCGAAGACAAGGGGCTAAACGAGAACTACATCATCCCCAAGATGAGCGAGCGCGACATCTTCGCCCGCGAGGCCGTCGCCGTGGGCATGAAGGCCGTCGAGCAGGGCATCGCGCGCCGCCCGCTCAAGCGCGACGAGCTCTTCAAGGTCGCCACTCAGGCCATCGAGCGGGCGCGCAAGGATACCGACCTCCGGATGAAGGCCGGCATCATACCGGCCGCTCCGAAATAGCCGCGTCCGGGTCTTGACCGTTTCTTGACTCGCAAGGCCGCATCCTATTCCCGGCCCTCCGTGGAGAGCCGGGAGGCGGCCTATGAAGGCGAAAATAGCGGCCATCGTCCTGATCGGGGCGGTCCTGGGTCTGATCATATACGGCGGCACCCGCTGGCCGCCCGCCACGAGCGGGCGCATGGCGGCGCAGGAGGCCGTCCAACAATCGCATTCCTGGCGGCCGGCTTCCCGCCGGCTCGTGGCGCTCATGATCGAGAAATACGGGCCTCCGAGCCGGATTTCCGCGGAGCGCGTGGTCTGGGGCCGGCGCGGGCCGTGGAAGCGGATCGCGGTGAGCCGGGCTTCCGCGCGGCCGCTGGAGCAGGTCGTGGAGTACGCGGTGCCGGAGAGCCGGAGCGCGCAGTTGCGCCGGTTCGGCCGCGGGCTGACCGTGATCGATCCCGCCAAGGGCGAACTGGGCGCGGCCTCGGACCGCGAGTCGCGCAATGTCCTGGCCCTGAACCTGGCCTACGACATCGCCACGGGCCGCCGGACGCCCGAGCAGGCCGGCCGGTTCTACGACTCCACCCTGAGGCTGGCGGCGGCGGGCAAGAGCTCGCCCTACCTGGAGCGGCTGATGTTTCCGACCGCGGAGCGCGAGTACTACCCCTACACGAGGCCGCCGTTCTAGGCCGAGCGGCTACTCGAAGCGCAATAGGCAGGTTTCCTTCCTGCCCTTGCGCAGCAGCAGCCAGCGGCCGAAGAGCAGTTCGGAGCGCGTCAGCTTCTCCTCCGCGGCGGCCTTGCGGTTGTTGAGGTAGACCCCGCCCTGCTCCAGCAGCCGGCGGGTCTCGTTGCGGCTTTTGGCCAGTCCCGCCTTGACTAGGGCGTCGCCGAGGGGAATGCCGGCGGCCAACTCGGACTCCGGCAGGACCAGGGTGTGGGCGTCGGCGAATATTTCCCGGAAGACGGCTTCGGGGACGTCGCGGATGGCCTCGCTGAATATCACCTCCGAGGCCTTGGCCACCGCGTCGGCCTGGGCCTCGCCATGGATCAGGGCGGTGACCTCCCAGGCCAGCTTCTTCTGGGCCCGGCGCTCGTGGGGAGCCGCGGCCGTGGCGCGTTCCAGCTCCTCGATGACGCCGCGCTCGAGGAATGTGAAAAGCTTGAGGTAGGAGACCACGTCCCGGTCCTCGGCGTTGATCAGGCATTGATAGAAGCGGTAGGGCGTGGTCAGCGCGGGGTCCAGCCAGGCGCTGGTTCCCTTCTCGGTCTTTCCGAACTTCTGGCCCGAGGCGGTGGTCAGCAGGGGAAAGGTCAGGCCGTAGACCTCCTTGGCGCGCAGCTTGCGCACCAGGTCTATGCCCAGGGTGATGTTGCCCCACTGGTCGTCGCCCCCGAGTTGGACCAGGCAGCCCAACTCGTCGAACAGGTGCAGGAAATCGTGCGCCTGCAGGATCATGTAGGAAAACTCGGTGTAGGAAAGCGATTGCTCCCGTTCCAGCCGCCGCTTGACCGACTCCTTCTCCAGCATGTCCTTGATCGTGATATGCTTGCCGACCTCGCGCAAAAAATCGAGATAAGAATATTTGCCGGTCCAGTCGGCGTTGTTGACCATGATCGCGGCGTTTTCGCCCTCGAACGAGAAGAACCGCTGTAGTTGGCGGCGCACGGCTTCCTTGTTTTCGCGGGTGGCCTCCGGAGTCAGCAGCACCCGTTCCTCGGATTTGCCGCTGGGGTCTCCGATCATGCCCGTGGCCCCGCCCAACAGGATGATCGGGGTGTGCCCCGCCCGCTGCAAATGGGCCAGGGCCATGATCGGCACCAGATGGCCCAGGTGCAGGGAGGCTCCGGTAGGGTCGAAGCCGGCGTAGCATTTGATTTTTCGGCGGGACAACAGCGCTTCCACCTCGGGGCTGGTCTGCTGCTTGATGAAACCGCGCCAACGCAGGGTTTCGTAGGCCGACTGGCTCATGGGTGGGGATTATACACAATGCGGCGGCTCCGGGTCCCGAAACGGGCTGGGTCCTCTGCCGGGAGATTATCGTCCCAAGGACCTATCCAGGCCGGTCCGCGGCGGCGGTAAAATAAGATAATGAGGTTTATGCCCGCATTTAAATATTCCCTTTCCATTATTATGGCCGCCGTTTTGTCGGTCTTGAGCCCCGGCCTCGGCGCCTATGAGGCCGTCGCGGGCCAATTCGCCGCGGCCGGCCGTCCCGCGGGCCGATCCGCGGCGGCGCCCGCCGTCGGCGGACTTGGACGCGGCGCGAGCGGTTCTTCGCTTTCGCCCGGGCGCGAGCTGTCGGCGGTCCAGCTTTCCGGGTTGCCGGCCTTGCCGCGCGCGGCGGTCGTTTCGGGCGGCTTGGAGACGCATGTTTCCATGGCTCCGCCGGCGGTTGTTCCAGCGGAACGCGCTCCGGCCTCCGTTTCCGGCCGGGTCGCCGGATTGGAGAGACAGGTCGCGCTGGAGCTCGGTTCCGTCGGCGACTTATCGCGCGCCGGGCCCGAGACGGCCCGGAACGCGGGCCTGCGCCTGGGATCCATCCTGCTCGCGGCGCCGGCCGCGGCCGGTTCCGGTGACGAGTTTTCGCCCGAGCCTTCCGCCCTCGACGAGCTGTCCGGCGGCTTTTTGGCCCGGCCCGCCGGCGAGGATATCTCGGCCAGCGCCCAGGACTATTTCGGGTCGGGCGAGACCCGGGTGCTGCGCAGCCTGCCCGAGATGAAGGACCAGGGCGCGGCTCCCAAGGCGGTCCGCTCCCTAGGCGCGCGCCTGGCCGCCTCCGGCATGGCCCTGCTGCCCGCGATATTCATAGGCTGGCCCCTGTTGAGCGCGGGCGCCCTCGCGGCCGGTTCCTTCGTGGTTTTATCGAGTGCTCTGGTGGCCTCTCTGCCTTACCTCGGGGCGCAAGCGCCCCTGGCCGCGCGCGTGGCCCCCGGTGCGTCGGTTTTGGCCTCGGGAGCGCTGGCCGCCGTGTCCGGCGCCTATGCGATAGGAGGCTTGGCGGCCTTGGGGGGCTGGGGCCTGATGCGTTACGGCCGCTATTTGCGGGCAGGCGATCTTTCCGAGAGCGATAAGGTGCTGTCCGCTTTCTTCGGAGGCTTGGGCGCCGTGGTCGGGACCGGCCTGACCTGGCTGGCTCCGGCCGGCTGGATGGCTGCGGCCGCCATAGTGCTTTCCTACCCGGCCGCGGCGCTGCTCTTGATCCACCTGCCTTCCTGGTTCGGCGCCGGGATGGCGCAGGCCTTCGGGGCGGCCTTGAAGGGAATGCGCGGCCTGGAGCGGGTCGAGTCGTCCCTGCGCCGGGACACGATCCTCTATCCGCTCTTGCGCCTGTTCACGCGGGAGCGGCTGAAGCAATCGTTGTGGAACGGGATCTGGCTTTCGGGCATTTGGATTCCGGTGCGCATATCCCAGGCCGTCCAGTGGCTGCTGGCGCTCGGCGGCGGGCTGGCCGTGGGCGCCTTGCAAGCGCCGGTCATGTTCCTTTGGGGCTCCGCGCACGACCTCAAGCCGGATTCCCGGGCCGCCAAATTTTTCGCGGCCTGGGCCCATTTCGTGTTCGACAACGTGCAAGGCGGCAAGAAGGCCGTTTTCAACCGCTTCGAGGCGCCGCTCATTCCCTATGCCAATTCGGACCGGCTGATCCTGAGCCTGCCCGCGGCCGCCGCGATTCGCCTGCTGCAATGGGGCTGGCTGGTCTACTCCCTGGCCGGGACCGTGGTCCTCGGAGCCGTCGGCTTCTTCC
>JAQUMZ010000023.1 GCA_028717865.1 Elusimicrobiota bacterium
GGGTATCGGATATCCACATGGCCTTGTTCGTCACCTTCTTCAGGGTATCCTTGACCTGGACCGCGGGCACGGCGGCGCCGGAATCGTAGGCCTCCTCCACCGTCGCGCGAATGATCTCCGGAGTGACCAGGGAACGCGCGCCGTCGTGCACGGCGACCACGTCGGCGTCCTCGCCGACCTCGCGAAACCCGTTGCGCACGGAGGCCATGCGCGTGGCTCCGCTTTCGACGAGCTTGAGCCGCCGGCCCGCCAAGCGCGGGCCGTGCTCGCGGATGTTCTCCGGGCTGGTCACCAGGATCACGCGCTCGATCTCGGGCATGGACAAAAAGGCCCGCAGGGACCACTCCACCACGGTCGCGCCGGAGAGGGGCAAAAATTGCTTGGCCCGGCCCATGCGCGAGCCGGACCCCCCCGCCACGATGACGGCCTCGACCTTCACGCGGCTTCCTTGCGCCCCGCGTTGGACTGGTTCTCGCCCTTGGCCTTGCCGAAAATCATGCGGCCCGAGGGATTCTGGAGTATGGAGGTCACCGCCACGTCCACGCGCTTGCCGATGAAGCGCCGGCCGTCCTCCACCACGACCATGGTGCCGTCGTCGAGGTAGCCGATGCCCTGTTCGCGCTCCTTGCCCTCCTTCATCACGAAGAGGGGCATCGACTCGCCGGGCAGCACGACCGCCTTGAGCGCGGTGCCCAGGTCGTTGACGTTGAGGCAGACCACGCCCTCGAGCGAGGCGATCTTGTTGAGGTTAAAGTCCGTGGTCACGACCTTGGCCCCCATGTCCTTGGCCAGGCGCACGACCTTGCCGTCCACGTCCGGGATCTCGGGGACGTCCTTGTCGAGGATGCGCACCGGGACCTCCGGATTTTCCTGCAGGCGGGCGAGGACGTCGAGTCCGCGGCGGCCCCGGGCGCGCTTGAGCGCGTCGGGAGAATCGGCCAGATGGTGGAGCTCCTGCAGCACGAAGCGCGGCACGATGAGCACGCCCGACAGGAACCGCGTCTCGCAGATGTCCGTGACGCGCCCGTCGATGATGGCGCTGGTATCGAGCACCTTCATGTCCGCGCCCCGGCGCTTGCCCAGCTTGCTGATGTCCCGATCGAGATCGTCGAGCTCGGGGACCTTGCGGATCGCGATGATCAGGCCCAGGACGGCCAGGGCGAAGTAGCGCAGAACGGCGTATTTGTCCCAGACATGATAAACCCGCTCGTTGCCCATCTGGAACACCGTGTAATCCATGATCTTGGCCACGATGATGCCGCCCGCGGCGCCCAGGACGGCCGAGATCGCGGTCAGCAGGTTTATCTCGCCCACGATATACTCCAGTCCCACGATGGCCAAGCCGACCGCGGCGCCGATGCCCAGCCCGCGCATGGTGGCCGATATCTGGAAATAAACCAGCGCGGGACAAGCCAGGACGACCAGTGTGCGGAATATCCAAATGCCCATGACAGCTCCTTGCTTTGCCACCCCGGCGCGCCGCCGCGCTCGCCCGGGGAGGATATTTTATGAAAGCTCCCGGGCGCCGAGGCGCCGCGACCGCGGCTAGGTCTTGCTACTATGATCCGGCTTGCGTCCTTGCGACAGGAGCGCCGCGGCCGACGCCAGGTCCGGCACTCCCACCAGCTCCAAATCCGGTTTGCGCGAAAGCCCCTGGAGCGACCGCTCCGGGACCACGGCCCGGCGCAGCCCGGCCTTGGCCGCCTCCTTGAGCCGGGCCTCCAGGCGCGGGACGCGGCCCACGTCGCCCAGCAGTCCGACCTCCCCGAGCAGCACGGTGTCGGCCGCGACGGGGATGTCGCGCGCCGAGCTCAAGATCGCCATGCAGACCGCCAGGTCCACGGCCGGATCCTTTATCCGCAGGCCGCCGGCCAGGCTTACGAAAACGTCCTTCGCCTCGAGGCGCAGGCTCAGGTGCTTCTCCATGGCGGCCAGCAGGACCAGGACCCGGTTGAGATCGAGGCCGGTGGCCATGCGCCGCGGCAAGGGATACTTGGTATGGACCACCAGGCCTTGGACCTCGACCATCATGGCGCGGGAACCCTCCAAGGTCACCGCCGGGGCGCGCCCGGCTTGAGGGCGCCCGGCGCGGTCCGCCAGGAAGAAGGCCGAGGCGTCGCCGAGCTCGCGCAGGCCCCGCTCCCCCATCTCGAAAAGTCCCAGCTCGTCGGTGGGGCCAAAGCGGTTCTTCTGGGCGCGCAGGACGCGCAGCAGGTCGTGGCGCTCGGTGTCGAAATAGAGCACGGTGTCCACGATATGCTCGAGCACCTTCGGGCCCGCCAAGGAGCCCTCCTTGGTGACGTGTCCCAGCAGGAAGACCGCGGCATCGGTGGCCTTGGCCAGGCGCAGCAGTTCGGCCGCGCACTCGCGCACCTGCGCCACGCTCCCGGGGCCGGAAGACAGCTCCGGGTGAAAAACCGTCTGGACCGAATCGAGAACGATCAGCCCCGGCTTGAGGCGGGCGGCGGCGGCCAAAATCCGGCTTAGATCCGTCTCGGATACGACGAGCAGGGGCGCGTCGGCCACCCCCAGGCGCTTGGCCCGGGCGCTGACCTGACGCAAGGACTCCTCTCCGGAAACGTAGAGCACGGGGTTCCGGGCGTCCGCGACCGCCAAACGGGAGGCGGCCTGGAGCATCAAAGTGGATTTGCCGATCCCCGGAGGCCCGGCCAGGAGAATCACCTGCCCCGGAACGACTCCGCCGCCGAGCAGGCGGTCGAACTCTGCGATTCCCGTGCAGCGGCGGGTCTCCTCGCCGGCGGCCGCCTCGGACAGGGCCGTGACCTCGGAGCTGAACTCGGTCATGCGCCGGGCGGCCGAGCCGGCGGCGGACTGCGGCCGGCTCTCCACGACCTCCTCGATCATGGTGTTCCAGGCGGAGCAATCCGGGCATTGGCCCAGGGGCTTGGGGGCGGAGTAGCCGCACTCCTGGCAGCGGTACAGGCTTTTGAGACGGCCCATTACTGGCTCTTGGAACGCCCCTTGGTTCCCGCGGCGCCGAAGGAGGCCAGCCCGAAGAGATAGGCGACATCCTGGTCCTCGAACATGACGTTCGCCCAGGTCTGGTAGCTCTTGGTCTCCTGGACGTCCTCGACGCGGGCGCCGATCCCGAACCAGCGGGTCACCCGGGCCAGCGCCCCGAAATCCCAGTGCGGATGGTCCAGACGCCGGCTGTTGACGACGCGGTTGCGGCCGAAATCGTAGCCCTGCCCCATCACCTTGAAGCGCCGGCCGAATTCGCTCTTCCAGAACGGCGTCACGGTCAGGCGCCCCCCCCCGGCCGAGCGGATGACGCCCGCCGCCAGGTCGAAGGGGCCCTTCTCGAATCCCAGCAGCCCGTCGATGCGGTTTTTCTCCGCGTAGTCGGTGCCGTGCGTGCTGGCGTCGGAGAGGTTGGCCAGGTTGGAGCCGCCGAGGTAGTAGTAGCGCCCCTCCCGGGGCGAGATCTTGAGGCCGATGTCGGCCCGCGTGGTCCGCAGCGCGTGCTCGTAGCGCCAGTCCAGGTTCCACCAGACCCGGAACTGGGTGATGCGGCCGAAGACGTCCTTGGCGGTGTTGGCCGCATCCTTGACGCTGGCGATGGTCTGCTTGACGTCCTCCTTGACCTTGGGATCGTGAATGAGGGCCCCGACGGCGCCCTGGTCCGTGGCCAGGCCCGTCATCATCTGGTCGCTCTTCGCCAGCAAGGAATCGAGCTTGGCGGTGATCTGGTCCATCCGGTCCATCCCCTTCTCGAGGCTGGGCTTGGTGGTCTCTATAAGATCGTTGAGCGACGCCGTCATCTCCCGGACGTTGGCCACCGTATCGCGCAGGTTCTGGGTCAGGGAGCCCCGCGGTCCCTCGGCGGTCAGGTCCTTGAGCATGGACTGCAGGCTTTCCAGGGCCTGGGTCATCGCCTTCTCCAAGGACACGGGGTCGACGCCCGCCACGACGGCGCCCGGCGGGATGACGCCTTGGGACGGCTCGCCCTGCTCGATGGCGAGATACTTAGAGCCTATGATGCCCGTGGAAGCGATGGTGAAGCGCGCGCCGCGGTAGAGCTTGACGTCGCGGCGCAGCAGACAGACCACCTTGGCCAGGCCCCCTTCGAGCTCGATGGACCGCACCTGCCCCACCTCGACGCCCGCCAGCTTGACCGGGGAGTCCTTGGCCAGGTTGGCCACGTCGTGGAAGGTGACGTTGACGGTATAGCGCGACTCCAGGGAGATGTCGCCCAGCAGGAAGATGGCGGTGGCGAGCAGAATCAAGCCGCCCAGGACGAAGGCGCCGACCTTGGTCTCCAGGGACATCAGCGAGCGCCCCCCGCGGCCGCGCCGTTGTCCGCGGCGAGCTCCGGCTCGAACTCCTTGAGCTTCATCTTGATGGGTCCATGGCTCAGCCCGTCTATGAACTGGCGGACATAGGGGTCGTTCGAGATCTTCATGACCTCGGGATGCGCCACGGCCAGGACCCGCCCCTCGTGGATCATCGCCATGCGGCTGGACACCTTGTAGGCCGATTTCATGTCGTGAGTGACCACGATGGCCGTGGTCTTGAGCGCCTTCTGCAAATCAAGGATCAAGTCGTTGATCACGTCCGACATGATCGGATCGAGACCCGTAGTGGGCTCATCATACAAAATATACGAGGGCTCGGCGGCGATAGCCCGGGCCAGGGCCACGCGCTTTTTCATGCCCCCCGACAGCTCGGAGGGACGCAGATCCTCGATGTCCTTGAGCCCCACCAAGGCCAGCTTGTCGCGCGCGATCTGGCGGTAGCGCCCGGGCGCGATGTCGGTCAAGTAGCGCAGCCCGAAGGTCACGTTCTCCCAGATGCTCATCGAGTCGAACAGGGCGCCCTCCTGGAACAGGTAGCCGAAGCGGCGGCGGTAGCGGGCGACGTCGGCCTCGTTGGTCAGGCGGGCGATATCCATGCCGTCGACCACGATGGCGCCCGCGTCGGGGCGGACCAGGCCGATCACGCATTTGAGCAGCGTGCTCTTGCCGCAGCCCGAGCCGCCGATGATGGCCAGGGTTTCGCCGCTCATGACGGTGAGGTCGATGCCGCGCAGCACGGGGCGGCCGGGATAGCTTTTCTTCACCCCGACGATGTCGATCACGTTATCCCCAGCGCGGAGAGTATCGCGGTCACGAAATAATCCATGATCAGGACCGAGACCATGCTGAGCACGACCGCCGCGGTCGTGGACTTGCCCACGCCCTCGGCGCCGCCGGTCGTCGTGATGCCCTTGAAGCAGCAGATCAGGGAGATCACGACCGAGAACACGAAGGACTTGATGAAACCGTGCATGAAGTGGCGGATCTCCATGTTGTTGAAAATATCGTCGAGGTAGACGCTGGTCGGAATCTGGAGCTTGACATAGGAGACCACCCAGCCGCCGAAGGTGCCGCTGAAGTCCGATACGATCACGAGCACGGGCAGCACGAAAAAGAAGGCCAGCAGCCGGGGGATGATCAGATAGCGCACGGGGTCGGTGCCGAGGGTGTAGAGCGCGTCGATCTGCTCGGTGACCTTCATGGTGCCCAATTCCGCGGCGATGGCCGCGCCGGCGCGGCCCGCCACCACCAAAGAGGTCATGACCGGCGAGAGCTCCATCACCATGGCGAAGCTCACCACCGTGCCGACGAACAGCGGCTCGTTGAAAAAATGCTTGGAGGAGGCCCCGGTCTGCAGGGCCAGCACCATGCCCGTGAAGAACGTGGTCATGGTGGTGACGGGCAGCGACTCCACGCCGATGCGCGACATCTGGATGAGGACCTGCCGCCATTCGATGGGAGCCCGGTACAGCCAGGCCACGACCGAGCGCGTCAGGAAGGCGAAGCGTCCGAAGGTTTCGGCCATGGCCAGCAGCTCGGCGCCCAGGGCGTTTACGAAGCCGCGGTCGTTCATGGCACGGCGACCCTGGGCACGCGGGCCGCCAGCGCGGTGGTGATCTCGTAGGGGATGGCCCGCGCCGCCGCCGCCAGCTCGCCGACGGGAATCTCGGCGCGGCCCTGCCGCCCGATGAGCACCGCGTCGTCGCCCACGCGGGCCGCGGGAACGTCGGTCGCGTCGAGCATGAGCATGTCCATGGAGACCGTCCCGATGACGGGGCAGCGCCGCCCCCCCAGCAGGACGCAGCTCCGGTTGGAAAGGCGGCGCGGATAGCCGTCGGCGTAGCCGATGGGGATCGTCGCCACCCGCGTGGGCCGGCGGGCGCGGAAGGTCGCGCCGTAGCCCACGACCGAACCCTTGGGGATCGTCTTGAGGAACACCACCTTGCTCTTGAGCGAAAGCACCGGCGAAAATCCCGGGTAAAGCCCGTACAGCGCCAGGCCCGGCCGGACCAAGTCCAGGCGCGCCGCCGGGAAGCGCAGGGCCGCGGCGGAGTTGGCGGCGTGGCGCAGGCGCGGCGTCACGCCGGCGCGCGCCAGCTCGGCCAGGCAGAGCCGGAAGCGCCGCAGTTGCGCGAAGACGAAGGCCCGGTCGGTTTCGGCGCAGGAAAAATGGGTGTAGACCCCCGAGCATTCCACGAGCCCGCCGCCGACCAGATATTCCGCCGCGCCGACCGCGGCCGCGGGGCTCATGCCGATGCGGCCCATGCCCGTCTCGACCTTGAGGTGGCACGCCACCCGGCGGCCCAGCCGCTTGGCCGCGTCGACCAGGCGCCGGGCCGAATCAAGGCTGGCCACCGTGGGCGTCAACCCGAACTCGGCGGCGGCCAGGAAGCTCTCGAACGGATAGAGGCTGCCCAGGATCAGGATCGGCATGCGGATGCCGGCCTCGCGCAGGCAGACCCCCTCCTCCACGGACGACACCCCGAGCCAGTCCGCCCCGCCCGAGCGCTGGGCCGCCCGGGCGCAAGCTGCGGCGCCGTGTCCGTAGCCGTTGCCCTTGACCACGAACAGTATCTTGACCCCGCCCGGCATGCGGCGGCGGAAACGGCGCAGGTTATCGCGCAAGGCGCCCAGGCGAATCTCCGCCCAGGTGGGCCGGAAGAACCGCCGCGAAGTCGCCATGGGGGATCTACTTTGCAGTTTCGGGACCGCTTTCTGGTGTCACTGGGTCAAGTCGGGCTGCGCGTCCTCGTCCGGCGCCGGCGCGGCGTCGGCGGGCGCCTCGTCGAGAGACGCGTTGTCGAAGCGGGTGATGCGCATGTTGAAAGCGACGTCGACCGCGCCCACGGGACCCTGCCGCTGCTTGGCGACTATGATCTCGGCCTTGCCCTCCAGGGTCGGATCGTTGCGCTTGTAGTAGGCCTCGCGATGGATGAACGCCACCAGGTCGGCGTCCTGCTCCAGGGCCCCGCTTTCGCGCAGGTCCGACAGGATCGGACGGTTGTCGCTGCGCCCCTTCTCCTCGGGGCGGCGCGAAAGCTGGGACAGGGCGATGACGGGGAGCTTGAGGTCACGGGCCAGGGCCTTCAGGCCGCGGGAGATCTCCGAGACTTCCTGCTGGCGGCTCTCGGGCCGCCCGGAGCCGCGCATGAGCTGCAGGTAATCTATGACGACCAGGGCCAGCGCCTTCCCCTCGCGGCGCAGCTTGGCGGCCAACTGCCGCGAAATGGAACGCGCGGCCAGGACCGAAAGCGTGGAGGAATCCACTACGTGCAGGGGCGCCTCCGAGAAACGAGCCGTGGCGTTGGTGAGCTGGGTCCAATTCCGGTGCGGGAAGAAGCCCGTCCGGATGTCCATGAGGTTGACCCGCGCCTCCGCCGAAATGAGCCTCTGCATGATCGCGTGCCGGGACATCTCCAGGGAGAAGAAGAGGCAGGGCAGCTTCTGCTCGAGCACCACGTGGGCCGCGATGTTCAGGGCCAAGGCCGTCTTGCCCTGGCTGGGACGGGCGGCCAGCAGGATGAGGTCCGAGGGCTGGAAGCCCGTGGTCATCTTGTCGAGACCCTTGAGCCCGGAGGCCACGCCGGTCACGGCCCGCTTGGCCTTGTGCGCCGCCTCGATCTGCTCGAGCACCTCGTGCGCGAGATGCTTCGCCTCCACCACGCCGTGCAGGGGCTGGCGCTGGGCCACGCGCAGGATGTCGGCCTGGGCCTCGTCGAGTATGTCGGTCGCGGGTTTCTCCTCGCGATAGCAGGCCCCCACCACGCCGGTGGCCGCGGCGATGAGCTCGCGCAGGACGGCTTTTTCCTTGACGAGACGGGCGTAATACTCGACATGGGCCGCGGTCGCGACCTTGTGCATGAGCTCGGCCAGGAAGTTCATGCCGCCCAGCTCGTCGAGCTTCTTGAGCTTGCGCAACTCCTCGCCCACCGTCACGTAATCCACGGCCGCCGAGCGGCCGGAGAGCTCGCTCATCACCGCGAAGACGCGGCGGTGCGCCTCGGAATAAAAATCCTTCTCGCCCAGGACGTCCAGGGCCCGCTCCACGGCATCGCGCTCGATGAGCATGGAGCCGAGCACGGCCATCTCGGCTTCCAGGGCTTGGGGCGGCAGCTGCAGCGGGTCGTTCGGCATCGGGCCCAGGGCCCCGAAGGGCCTACTCCCGGGCGACGACGGCGATCTTGACCTTGGCCGAGACCTCGGGCTGCAGGCGCAGCTCGACGTCGTGCTCGCCGACGGTCTTGATCGGGGCGTCGAGCCGCACGACGCCCTTGCCCACCTCGATGCCGCTGGCCTTGAGGCTCTTTAGGATGTCGGCCTTGCCCACGGAGCCGAACAGCCGCCCTTCCGGGCTGGCCGGCATGGTGAAGGAGAGCTTCACGCCGGAAAGCTTTTCAGCCAGGGTCTTGGCGGAGGCGATCTCCGTCGCCACGACCTTGGCGCGCTTATCCTTGCATTTCTCCCATTCCTTCAAGGCGGCCGGAGTCGCGCGCACGGCCAGCCGGTTGGGCAACAGGAAATTGCGGCCGTAGCCATCCGCCACTTCCTTAATGTCCCCGGTTCGGCCGAGATTTTCCAC
This sequence comes from Elusimicrobiota bacterium, assembly GCA_028717865.1. Taxonomy (GTDB): domain Bacteria; phylum Elusimicrobiota; class Elusimicrobia; order UBA1565; family UBA9628; genus UBA9628. The sequence continues at coordinate 8,896 of JAQUMZ010000023.1, forward strand.
CGACGAGCGCAATATGACCTTCATGTGTAAAATTCCCTCCTACTAGATCGTGCTCCCCAGCGGAAACCTCGAGTCAATAAGAAACGTACGGCAACAGAGCCAGGTTGCGCGCCCGTTTGATGGCGCGGCCCAGGTTGCGCTGATGCCTGGCGCAGTTTCCGGTTATGCGGCTGGACAAGATCTTGCCGGTCTCGGTGAGAAAAGCCCGCAGGACCTGTATCTGCTTGTAATCGATATCGCGGACCTTCTCCGCGCAGAACCGGCAGACCTTGCGGCGCGCCGGAAAGGGCGGACGACGCCGGCCCAGATCGGGCCGGCGCGCGGGCGTCCGAACGGCCTCGGCACGCGGAGCCGGGGCCGGGGCCGGGGCCTGCGCCTCGGGGGCGGACGTCTTCTCGGGTTCGGGGGCTGAATGGAGCATTTAGAACGGGACCTCCTCGATATCGGCGTCTCCGGCCGGGGCCTCGCCCGCGGCCGCGGGCGCGGGGCCTTCCGCGGCGGGACCCTCGGCGGCCGTTTCGGCGGCAGCCAGGAACTGGACCCGCCGGGCCTCGACTTCCAAGACGGTGCGTTGGGCTCCCGAGGTTTTGTCCTCGAATTTCCGGCTGCGCAGACGTCCCTCGACGTGGACCGGACTGCCCTTCTTGAGCTTTTCCTTGCAGCGCTGGGCCGCGTCGCGCCAGACCACCACCGGCACGAAAGCCGTGTCGTCCTTCCATTCTCCGGACGTCTTGTCCCGGTAGCGCCGATTGACGGCCACCGAGAACCAGCATTTGGCGATGCCGCTCTGGGTGGACATGAACTCCGGGTCCCGCGTGAGGCGCCCGGTCATCATGACCTGATTCTGCTCGGGAAGCCTGACTCCGGCGGCCATGATCAGGAAGCCGCGGCCGGAGCCTTGGGCTTCTTCTCCTTGGCCTTGTACTTGCGCTCGCTGGCCACCACGGTCATATCCCGGAGGATTTCTCCGGAAACGCTGAAATTGTGGCGGAGCTTCTTGAGCAGCGGAGGATTGGCGCGATACTTGAGGTACGCGTAGACGCCCTCGCGCGCCTTGCCGATGAGATGGGTCAGCTTGCGCCGGCCCCAGATCTCATTATTGACGACCTCTCCGCCGTCTCCGGAGATCACCTGCTTGGCCTTCTCGACCAGTTCGGCGACCTCGGGGTCGGACATGACCGGTTTGAGTATGAGAACGGTTTCATATGTGCGCATATATTTGAGATATAGTATCAAATCGCGAAAAATATGACAAGAATGTATCTTGCCCGCTTGACGCTGCGCCGGCCTCCTGATATATTGGAGCCATGGCCACCCGCGCCGCCGCCTTGGCGCTGCTGCTTTGCGCGGCGCCCTGCCGAGCGGACTCGTTCCCGTCCTGGTCCGCCAAGGCGCAGAAGGCGCGGGCCCGGCACGACGAGGCGGCCGAACTGCAGGCCTGGTCGCGGGCCCTGCAGCTTTGGAAAGCCTCGAACGGCAAGAGGCCCAAATCCGCGGCCCTCGCGCGCCGCGCGCAGCTGCGCGAGAAGGCCGGCGACTGGCGGGAAGCGCTGGACGACCTCTCCGCGGCCTTGGAGCTAGACGCGAAGAACGCCTCGCTGTTCTGCCGGCGGGGGCGGCTGCGCCTCGACCGCGGCATGACCTCCGAGGCCCTCAGCGACCTCTATAAGGCGACGGCGCTCGATCCGGCCCGAGGAGAGGCCTTTTTCGACCGCGGCCGGGCCTATGAGATCCTGGGCGATGCGAAATTTTCGCGGGAGGATTTCCGGATCGCGTGCCGCCTGGGGATCAAGCCGGCCTGCGCGCGGCCGGCGGCGCCCAAGGCCGGACCGCCCCCGGCCGACCCGCCGGCACCCACCCCGCCCGCCCAGCCCGGTCCCAAGACGCCGGCCGCCGCGGCGCCCGCGCCCCAAAAGGACATACCGGTGGATTTCGGCGCCTGCATGGGCCAGGTCAAGGCCTGCGCGGACGGCGGGGAAAGCTTCGGCACCTGCGTCGAGCGGACCCGCCTCTGCGGACCGACCCCGGAGACAGGGTGCTGCCCGCCGGAATGCATCGGCCTCTTTCACAAACTGGCCAACGCCAAGAGCGAAGCCCAGGCCTTTCGCGAGACCTTCCGGCCCGGCAGCGCCTGCCTGCACGAGTCCTCCGCGCCTTGAGCGCGGCGCGAAGCAATTCCCGCTGACTATGTTGTATTATCGAGTCATGCTTATTCTGATCGGCATCTTGCTTGTTGTGTCCGTGGCTTGGCTGGCCGCTTCTTTGACTTGCATCGTGCTGCCCCGCTTGCGGCGATGGGCCACATACGTATTCCTGCCCCCCGCCGGAGCGTCCCTCGGGATATGGCTGGCGAAAGCACTAACGAACAGGTGGACGGTCATGCCAGGTTCGGATCATCCGCGTGATGCGGTCCTGGAAGTAATGTCGCTTTCCGTATTATTGACAGGCTTTTTCATCGGCTTCACGGGCGGAGCCTTGCTCGCGCCGCGTCTCAACGCCCGCTTCGGCCTGCGGGTCCTGGGAATTTACGATGACCCGCAAAGGCGCGCGTGGTGGGAAAGCCGACGTTTGATGCTCAACGTCATTATGGCCGTGGCCGGCATCACGGCCTTCATCGTCAGCGCCGCGATCGAAACGACGCACCCCTGGCTTATCCATGCAGCTGTTTGGTGCGCAGGAGCCTACCTGGCCTGGATGGCCTTCGCCAACACTTGTTACTGCCTCGGACCCGCCTTGGAAGCCGTCGCGCCGCCCGGCCGCTTAGCCGCGTACCGCCATTGGAGCTACTGGACCGGATTCGGCATATGTTGCGCCGTCCCGGCCGGCATACTCGTCTTATGGGCCACCTGATGGCGCGACCCTATTCCGCTGCGTCCAAACTGGACATATCGCTCCCTTCGAAGACATATCGCGGGAATGGTAACAACTTATTGACAAAATATGACAGATTGCGTACATTTTAACAGCTGGGAATAAAATCACGGGAAAACAGGACCCGATTCGATCTCTCTCATGAAAAAAACGCGCAAGTCGTCTAAAAAGCCGTTTACCGGGAACGTGCCCGAGGTCATGGACATCAAGACGTTGGCGCTCTACCTCGGGATGGGACGCTCCAAGATCTACGGCTTGATACGGCAGAAGAAGATACCCGCCTCCCGCATCGGCCGCCAGTACCGCTTCTCCAAGCCGCTCGTGGACGCCTGGCTCAAGGAGCGCCTGATCATGCCGCAGGCCGAACAGCAGATCCCGCTGTTCAAGCCCGCCAAGTAGGCTCCCGGCTTTTTTCGGGACCCTCTCCGACGAGAAACTTGTTGCATCTCCGTCTGAGATGTGATAGAGTCTGACGGTCGTCATGGAAGGTCTGCCCGACGGGCAGACCATGCAAGACCACGGAGGAAAGTTAGAAATGGCAGAGAAAGTGACCAAGTGCGGAGTCCAGCGGGCGCAGGGCTTCCTTTACTATATCGACAAGCAGGGCGATATCTCCCGCGCCAAGATGGCCCGCGGCGGCAAGAAGGGCGGCAAGCCCGAGAAGGTCCACAAGGTCGGCCTGAAGAAGGAAAAGGGCTACCTGTACTACCTGGACAAGAAGGGCGACGTCTCTCGCGCCCGGATGGTCAACGCCTAAGTCCCGGCTCGAAAACTAAAACCTCCGTCGCCTCTGGCGGCGGGGGTTTTGTTTTGATACTATCGCGCGCATGCGCCGGCCGCCCCCCCAAGACTGGACGAACTTCTGCGCGCAGGCCGCCGTGGGCGGCCTTTGCGCCCTGGCCGGCACGCCCCAAGGCCGCCTGGCGGACGATCCGCTCCTGCGCCGGCTGCTGGCCGCGCTGGCGGGGCAAGCCGCCGCGGCGGCCCGCGCCCGCGGCCTGGCGGTCGGCGGCCGGCCGTTGCGCGCCGCCCTGGCCGAGTGCCGCCGCCGCCCCCGCCGCGTCCACCCCTGGCTCGCCCGGCTGCGCCGAAAACGTCCCACCGGAGCCGGCGCCGTCCTGGGCCGCCTGACGGCGGCGCGGCGGGGAGCTTCGACCGCGGAGCCTTGCGCCCCGCTGGCCGTCGTGGCGGCCACGCTCCGGCGCCTGGAGGCGGCGCGGTGAAGGCCAAACTCCTCGACGGCCGGGCGGTCGCCGATTCCATCCGCATCGGCCTGGGCCCCGCCGTGGCGGCCGTGCGCGCCGCGCGCGGGACGCCGCCGCTGCTGGCGATCGTGACCGCCGCCTCCAACTCGGACCGCTCCTCGCAATCCTACCAGCAGGCCAAGGTCAAGGCCTGCGCGCAGGCGGGCCTCATGGCGCGCTGCCACTCGGCCGGCCCCGAGGCGCGGGAGATCATCGAGCTGCTGGGCCGCCTGGGCGCCGACCCTTCCGTGGACGGTATCATGGTCGAACAGCCCCTGCCCGCGGCCCTCGACCCGGTCCGGATATTCTCCGCCGTGGCCCCGGCCAAGGACGTGGAGGGGGTCAATCCCTCCAACTACGGCCGCTTCTTCCTGGCCAAGAACGCCGCCGAGATCGCCGCCTGCGGGGCCTTCCCCCCCTGCACCGTCGCCGCGATAATCGTGCTCCTCGGCGAAAGCGGGATCGCCGCCTGCGGCCGGGAGGCCGTGGTCGTGGGCCGCTCGGAGATAGTGGGCCGCCCCGCGGCCCACTACTTATGCGCGCTGGACGCCACGGTGACGCTGTGCCACTCCCGCACCGCCGATCTGCCCGGCCACGTGCGCCGGGCCGACATCGTGGTGGCCTGCGCGGGGCGCGCCGGCCTGGTCCGGGGCGAGTGGATCAAGCCCGGGGCCGTGGTCATCGACGCCGGCATGAACCGGGTAGGCGGCGCCTGGGCGGGCGACGTGGAATTCGCCGCGGCCGCCGAGCGCGCCGCCTGGATCACCCCCGTCCCCGGCGGGGTCGGCCCGGTCACCACGGCCGTGGTCCTGGCCAACACCGTGCAGGCGGCTCAGCGCGTTATCAGCAAAGGAAATTTGGAGAAAGCCTGACACCGTCAGGTCGGTATGACCTTGATGTCGGCGCCTAGCTCCTGGCGCAGCAGGTCTTCGATGGCGGAGAGGGTATTGGTACCCGCGCTGGGGCAGCCCATGCAGGCCCCGCGGTAGGCGATGTAGATCTCGACGACCC
>JAQUMZ010000024.1 GCA_028717865.1 Elusimicrobiota bacterium
GATCGTAGTGGAAGGAAAAATACTTCAGGTCGAGCTGGAAGCTGCCGTCCTCGCGCACGCGGACGAGCTCCTTGAACTGGGCGGCGAACGCCGGCTTGCCGTACGCGGCCAGGCCCATGACCTTGCTTCGCCTCCGTTGACCTTGAAACCCAGGTGCGCGGTGACCGCGCTGTAGAGCAGTCCCAAGGAATGGGGGAAGCGCAGTTCCTTATCCAGGCGCAGATCGCGGCCCTGGCCGACGCCGCAGGCCAGGGTGGACCATTCTCCGGTTCCGTCCATGGTCAGCACCATGGCGCGCTCGAAGGGGGAGGGCAAAAACGCCGAGGCGGCGTGCGCGTAGTGGTGGTCCGCGAAATAAACAGGTCCCGCGAATCCGGTGGTTTCGCGGATGGTTTGGGGCACGCAGAGCTTGTGGCTCAGCCACATGGGCAGGAAGGCGCGAAAGCTTTTTCGAGAGCGCGGGAAGGCCGCTATATGCGTCTGGAGTATGCGCTCGAATTTGAGAAAGGGCTTTTCATAGAAAACCATGGCATCCAAGTCGCGCACCGCCAAGCCGCCCGCCTCCAGGCAGTAGCGTATGGCCCGGATCGGGAAGTCCACGGAGTGCTTGATGCGCACGAAGCGCTCCTCGGCCGCGGCCGCGGCTATTTCGCCGTCGCGCAGCAGGCAGGCCGCGGAGTCGTGGTACATATAAGAAAGCCCCAGTATGTTCATGGCTTCAATACTGGCGCAGGAAGCGCTCCGCGGAGGCGTCCGGGGGCTCCTTGGCGCGGAAAAAAGAGTCTTGTTCGGCGGCGCCCAGGTAGTCGCGGCCGAGCAGCCGGGCCAGCAGGGCCACGGGACCCACGACCAGAAAATAGCCCGCGTTGATGAGCAGTCCGGTCAGGCGCCGGCTCATGAAGTAGGCCGCCACGCGCAGGACGTAGAGAACGCGGTTATGCAGGAAATTGACCGCCAGCACGAAAGCTATGCGCGGCCGCACCGGCAGCGGCAGCGCCGCTAGGCAGACCGCCGCGGCGCAAGGCAGGCTGGGCCGCGGCTTGGAGCGCCCGGTCTCCCGGACCATGAAGTCTTTCCAATTCGGCATGGTCAGGCGAGCAGGCGGGCCAGCCGTGTGTCCTCGCCGGGGCGCTCCACGTAGTCGCGGGTCAGCCGGCTCAGGTGCGCGAGCTTCTCGCCCAGGTAGGCGCGGGCGCGCCGCTCGTACTCGGAGAACGGAACGCGCAGCAGGATCAGGCGCATCATCATGGCGAAAAGGATCTGCTGGGTGCAGACGACCTGCATGTCGCGGGCCGTCATTTTGACGCGAGGATTTTCGGTGATGCCCAGGCCGCAGAGTTCCGCCTCCGTGGAAAGCCCTTCCCGGTACACGGGATGCAGCAAGGTGACGCCGAACTCGCCGTAGAATTCGCGCAGCGCCGGCATGAGTATGCGCGGGTTTTGCTCGGCGAAGTCCTCGGCGCCCGTCACGGCGCCGTCCGCGGCGTATTTTATGCCGCGCTGCAGGCAGAAGACCAGGTTGCGCCAATGCAGGGAGACCTTGCAGTGCCCGCAGCTGTTTAGCACCAGCAGGCCGTGCTTGAGCAGGGCGCGCCCGGCGCCGTGGGATTCGACCTCGGCGTAGAATTTCCCGGCCGGGATGAGGTTGTGCTCGAATCGCGTGGCCGGGAAGCGGCGGCGCAGCCGGGCGGCGTGCGCGGCTGGGAATTCCGTGGCTAGAAAGCCGAAGCGCGTGAAGGTGTTGAGGTGGACCTGGCCGAAGTCGCGGGCCAGGACGCAGGCGGCCAGCGTGGAATCCACGCCGCCCGAATAAAGCAAGGCCGCGGATTCCTTCATCACGCGCATTTTATTAATATTCCTAGACATGCTCCAAGCCAGGATTCGCGCCGGCTGGGCGCGGCATGGTTGGCTGGCCTGCCTGTTGCTGTCAGGCTACGCGGTGGTGGCCCTGCTCGATCATCCGCCCCGGGCCGAGAATTACGGCTTCAAGGAAGCCACCGCGACGCAGTCGGCGTTGCTGGCCGGCTACGGCGACAAGTTCGTTCCCGGTTGGATGCCCATGGCGCATGCGGCCGCGGTCGTGGCTTCCCGCTGGGGGTCCGAGCGCGGCAGGATTCTCGTGTCTTTTCTCCACGGCCTGCTGGTCCTGCTGCTCGTGTTCACGCTCGGGTGGTCCCTGCACTCCGGGGTTTGCGGGGCCCTGGCCGCGGCCGCCGTGGCGCCGTCCGTGGGGGACGGCTCGGAAAGGCTTTATTGCCTGCTCGTGCTGCTGATCGGGAATCTCCTGGTCTTGCGCGGCCGCCGCAAATGCGCCTTCCATACCGTTCTTCTGGGGACCGGCATAGGCTTGAGCCTGCTTTACCGATCCGTGCTGTTCTTGCTGCCCGTGGTCCTGGCGGCGCGGGATTGGTTGGACTCCGACGCGGCGGAACGGAAGCCGCGTTTCTCAGGCATCGGGGTCCTGCTCTTGTCCGCCTACGCGCTGCTGGTCCCTTGGATATGGATGAACTGGAGGGTGAGCCGCCAGTTCATGCCTTGGGAGGCCGGGCGCGCTGATTGCAACGTCGTCACGGGGGCGCTCGGCCTGACCAAGACCATAGAAGGGGATTTCCGGGAGATCACCGGGCTGCGCAGGGACGAAAAAGTCTTCGCGTGGGCGGGCCGAGAGATACGGTCCCACCCCTGGCGTTACGCGCGAGCTTGCGCGGTGCGGCTGGCGCTGGCCGTAGCCATCCATCCGGTGTGGGTGCTGGCGGCCGCTTTGTCCTTGTTGACGCGCCGCAGGCGCAGGGGACAGGTCGAACTTGCGCTTCTGGCCGCGTATTTCATAGGCGTCCATTGCTTCATGTCCGTAGAGGAGAGATATTTCCATCCGATCTGGCCGATCGCGGCGGTATTGGCCGCGGCGGCGGCGTTGCGGATGGCGGGCGCGGCGCCCACGGATGCGGACTTGCGCCGGCCCCGGGCCGTGGCTTTGTCGTTTTACGCGCCCATCGCCGCCTTCGGCCTGTTCGTGGTGGCAAAGGTCCTGCAATATCCCGCGGCCGCGGCTTTGCCGGCCCGGCAAAACCTGGACCGGCTGCTGGCGCGGCGTCCCGACGACCCGGACTTGTGCCGCGCGAAGGGCATGCTGCTCATGGAGATGGGCGAGGCGGCCGCGGCGAAAAAATTGTTCGCCCAGGCCTGGCTGCGGCGTCCCGACAGCTTCGACGCGCGCGCGGACTATCTCTGGGCGTCCGTGGTCGGCGGCGGCCCCGCTGCGGCGCTTTTGGACCGCCTAGGCGAAGCTCCGGCGGGTAGGGAGATGGACGCCATAAGGATCGGTCTGCTCAAGGTTCTGCGCCAGATCCTGCTGGGCCGGGACCAGGCGGCGGCGCTGGCCGCGGCCGGCGTTCAAGCCGCCTACCTGCGCCACAACTGCATGTTCCGCAGCGCCGAATCCGGCCGCGAGCTGGATATGCTGCGCGGGATGCGCGAACGGGACACGCGGCTGGTCAAGGACCGGCTCCTGGAACTGCTGGCGCCCCTGCCCGCGGCGAAGCGCCTGGCCGCGCTGCGAGGGTTTTCGAAATGCCTGACCGAGGGCGCCAACCGTCAGGAGCTGCTTCTTGCTTTGGCCGCGGAGGAGCTGTCCTTGGGGCGCCGGCGCGAGGCGAGGGCCACGCTTCTGGAGGCGGAGCAACTGCGATTGACCGAGGCGCAGAAGCAAGACCTGGCCGCTCTGCGCGGGAGCCTGGAGCGCCGGCCGGCCGCGGCCAAAACGGCGGCCGTCCCGCGCGGCGGGGCCTGGGAGGAGCCGTCCTGGCGCAAGCGCGGGCCCTGGTTGTTTTGGCAGGAAATGGGCAGGACGGCCCGCTCGGCGCCGCGGCGATCCTGGGCCCAGGCGCATCTGGCCCAGCAGGCCGGTGATTATAAGACGGCCATCGCCGTTTTCGAGGCGATGCTCGCGCGCGATCCCAAGAACCCGGATTTATGGAACGATAAAGGCGTGGCCGAGTTGCTCGCCGGACGGCCGCGGCAGGCGGGTTTCTCGTTGTCCCGCGCCGTGGGTTTGGCCGGGGCTTCCGCCCCGGCCTCGATGTTCATGAGCCTGGCCGCGGCCCACATCGCCGCGCGGCGCGGCGGGCTCGCCGCGCGGGTTTACCAAGAGGCGCTGCGCCGCGAGCCGATAGCCGCGGACTCGCGCTTCGCCGCGATCATGCGCGGGGATCTGGAAAGGCTGAAAAGGGGGGAGCGTTGAGCATATAAACAGCGCGGGCATATTTAATTTTTACTTATTAACTGCTATAGTCGTTTTTTACTGTTATAGTCGCTTTTTACGAATAACAAATCGAGAGTCAACATTCCCCGGGCCACGAAACGGCTGGACATAAAAATCGGCTACTCCTGCAACAATCGCTGCCATTTTTGCGCCCAGGGCGACAAGCGCAGCCGCGTGCGATCACGCAGCTTGGGGGCCATCGTGTCGGAACTGCGACGGGCGCGCGCCGTCGGGGTCCGAGGCGTGGTCTTCACCGGCGGCGAGGCCACATTGCATCCGGACCTGCCGGCCGCGATCCGGGCGGCCCGGAAACTGGGTTTCGCCTCCATCCAACTGCAGACCAACGGCCGCGGCCTGGCCTACCGCGAACTTTGCCGGGAACTCCTGCGCTGCGGCATCACCGAGTTCTCTCCGTCCATACACGGTTCCCGGCCCGCGATACACGACGCCCTGACCCAAACCCCGGGTTCTTGGAGCCAGGTGGTCGCCGGCATCCGCAACCTGAAAGCCCTGGGCGCCTACGTGCTGACCAACACCGTGATCACCACGAAGAATTTCCGAGACCTTCCCGCCCTGGCCCGGCTGCTGGTGCGCCTGGGCGCGGACCAATTCCAGTTCGCTTTCGTGCATATAGTGGGAACGGCCCGGGCCAACCGGGATTGGCTCGTGCCGCGCGCAAGCGAGGTCATGCCCTACGTGCGCAAGGGCCTGGACATCGGCCAGGCGCACGGGCTGCTGGCCCGGACCGAGGCCATACCCTACTGCCTGATGCGCGGCTACGAGCACTGCATAGCGGAGGGCGGGATCCCCGACACCCGCGTGGTGGACAGCGTGCGGGTGGACGATTTCGGGCGCTGGCGCCGTTTCGAGGGCAAGGCCAAGGGCCCGGACTGCGGCCGCTGCCGGTGGGACCGCGTCTGCGAAGGGCCCTGGAAGGAGTACCCCGAACTGCGGGGCTGGGGGGAGTTCAAAATTGTCCCTGCTGGCTGAAGGCATCCGCCTGGGCGCGGGGCTGCTTTTAATCCTGATCTCGGCACGCTGCGTGGCCGCGGATTTCCGGGACAAACGGATACTGAACCGGGACTTGAGGCTGGCGGCCTCGGCCGCGGGCGTCCTGTACGGGGTCCTGGCCTTGCGCGCGTGGTGGGGCGAGGCCTTTCCGGCCGTGGGCGCCCTGGCCGGCCCCTATCCCGACGGCTTCCTGGGCGGCTGCCTGAATTGCGTCGCGGCCGCTTGCGGCCTGGCCCTGCTGCTGTGGCTGGCGCGGATTTGGCCCGCGGGCGACGCCAAGCTGTTCATGATCCTGGCGCTTTTCCTGCCCCTGATCCGCCCCGGGGGCCTTCCCGTCGGCGCGCGCCTGCCCTTATCCTTCTTGGTCAATATATTCGTGCCCGCGGCCGCGGTGGTCCTGGTCAAGGCGTTCGTGTGGCTTTGGCTGACGCGCCTGCGCCACGGCTGGGCGTTCCATCGGGAGTTGGGACGTTCGCGGCTGGCCGGGTATTGGCTGGACATGGCCAGGAACTCGGCCCTGGAACTGGCGCGATCCGCGCGGCAGCGGCTGCGGGAAGCGGCGCGTTCGCCCGCCGCCGCGGTCCAGGCCGGGCTGGCCTGCCTGGCCTCCGCGGTCTTTGGCGCCGTGGTCTTGGCCCATCTCGACCGCACCATGCCGTGGTACCGGTATCTGGGGCCTTTCCTCGGGGTGGGCATCATGATGATTTGGCGCTGGCTCAAGTCCCTGGCCTCGCAGGAGGCCCTGGCCGGCGCGATCGGAATCGCCGCGGTCTTCTCGTTGGCGGCGGGCGGCGCGAGCTTCCGGGACTTGTTTTGGCGGTGTCTTCTAAGCTGGTCGCTCTTTGGTATACTATTCGAAATCGGGGCCTTCATGCTCAGGCGCATGGCTCGGGCCCAGGAGGGATTTTCCACTTTTTTGGCGGTTCTCGGTTTTGCCGCGGGCCTGGGGGTGCTGCCCATCATATTCCCGTTCTTCTTTACCGGGTTGGCCAAAACCATGGCGACGTGGGCCTTTTTCGGGATCATGCTCGGCCTGGGTTTCGCCCTGATCCGCGCCGTGCTGGAGGAGAATGTATCTTATTGCCCGGCCGACCACATCCATCCCCGCCTGGTCCTGGCCAAGGCGGCCTGGGAGGATATCCGGCGCGACGAGGCATTCTACCAGGAGAATTTCAGGTGGCGCTTCCCGGACGGCCTGACCGACAAGCAGGCCGAGAGCCTGCGCCGCTGGTGCGCCGGCCGTTCGGTCGCGGCCGTGGCGACCCGGGATACGGAGCCCTTCGCGGGTTGGATGGTCGCGGGAGCCGGCGTTACGCTGTTGTTGGCGGGCCGGGACGTCGCGAGTTGCGTCGTGGCGCTGTTGCGCCGGGGCGCGGGAGGCTGAGAGTGGCGAAAATCAATGGACAATCCGAAGTGACGATCGCGGTCGGCTTGCGGGAGTTCCCCATGGAGGTCGTCCGGTTCACCGCCTATCTGTTCATGGATCGCGCCGATCCCTTGATCGCGCTGGAGGGCAAGCGGCGCGCCCGCGTGACCCTGCGGCTGCGCGCTGCCGTCGCCGGCAAGCGCCTGGCGCTCGAGAAGGCGGCATTCCTCAAGGAACTGGAGGCGCAGCGGTTTCAGTGGGACGTCCTGCGCAAGAACCGTTCCATCCAGGAATTCATCGTCCGCCAGGCCCTGCAGCAGCCGCCCGCGGCCGCGCCGGCGCCCGAGTCGGGCAACTCGGATTTGGAGCTGTCCCAGGAGGAGGAGCGGGAATTGGACCGCCTCATCGCCGAGGTGGAGGAAACCTTGGCCAAGGAGGCCAAGGGCCGGGCCGGAAAGAAGAAGGATCCGCTGGGCATCCGCAAAACCTGGGAGGAGGCGCATGGCCGGGCCTAAGCCGTCGGCCGCGGCCGCGCCTTTTTTCGTGCGCCGGCTGGGCGGAAAATACCTGGTCACCAACGAATGGGGGTATCATCATTTCCTCTCCGGAAGGTCCTTCGCGAAATTGCGCGCGGGCGGTTTGCGGCCGGGGTCGGGGGAGTGGGAAGAGCTGCAGCGGAAGGGGTTTATCGGCACACATCTTGATTTCCAGGGCTTGGCCCGAGATTTTAGGATCAAGAACAACTTCTTGTGGAGCGGGCCTTCCCTGCACATATTCGTGACCACGCTGCGCTGCAACCACGCCTGCCTTTATTGCCAATCGAGCGCGGTGGCCGGCTCACGGCGGGGCACGAACATGTCCGTCAAGGCGGCCCGGGCCTCGGTGGACATGATGTTTTCCGGGCCGAGCCGGAATCTGACCATAGAGTTCCAGGGCGGGGAGCCCCTGCTCAATTGGCCGGTCGTGTCGTTCGTGGTCCGCTATGCCCGCCGGCGCAACGAATCCGATTCGCGCAACCTTACTCTGTCCCTGGTCACCAACCTTACCCTCATGGATTCGGACAAGCTCGATTTCCTCCAGGAGCACGAAGTCTCCATCTGCGCCTCGCTCGACGGTCCGGCCGCCCTGCACGACCGCAACCGGCCTTGGGGCCGCAAGAGCTCCCATGCCGTTGCGCTGCGCTGGCTGCGCGAGATCGAGCGGCGGCGCCTGGCCGAGGCTCCGCCCAAGCGCAGGATATTCAAACCCAGCACGTTGATGACCACCAGCCGTTATTCCCTCCCGTTCTGGCGCCAGATCGTGGACGCCCATCTCGACGCGGGCCTGGAGGGCGTATTTCTGCGGCCGCTCTCGCCCATCGGCTACGCCAAGCGGGTCTGGGGCGAGATCGGCTACGGCGCGCGGGAGTACGTGGATTTCTACCGGCGGGCCTTGGACTACATCCTTGAGATCAACCTGCGGGGGCGCCCTTTCGTAGAGCGCATGGCGGCCATGCTGGCCATGAAAATACTGCGGCGCAACGACCCGAATTTCCTGGATTGCCGATCCCCTTGCGGCGCCGGCATCGGCCAGCTGGCCTACAACTACGACGGAGACGTGTACACCTGCGACGAGGGCCGCATGGTGGCGCAGCAGGGGGACCGCAGCTTCCGGGTGGGCAACGTCTTCACGCACACATACCAGGATCTGGCGGCCAGCCCCGCCTGGCGGGGCTGCTGCCTGGCCTCCTTGCTGGACGCCCAGCCCGCCTGCTCGCGCTGCGCCTACAAGCCCTACTGCGGGGTCTGCCCGGTCTACAACTACGAGGCCCAGGGCAGCCTGTGGGGCTGCCTGCCCCGGAACATGCACTGCCAGGTGTTCCGCGGCATTTTCGACCTGCTTTTCGAGAGGCTGGCCGTGCCCCGTTACCGGGGGGTCTTCGCGTCGTGGCTGGACAGAAGCCGCAAGGAGGCGCCGCAATGATATGGGATATTGATCTTGAATCCGGAGAGGCGTCGGTTACGTTGTGCCGCGGGGCGTACGAGCGCGAGGCCGTGGCCATGACGGTCAAGCTCTGGGCGCGCCGGGCCCGGTGCCGCGAGGCTGGGTCCAAGGCGGGATTCTTCAGGATTGTTTTGCGTCCTGCCGGAGGTCCGGCCACGCGGGAGACCTTGCAGGCCCTGGCCGGAGGCTTCCTCTGCGAGGCCCTGAACCAGCAGTGCCGCCTGGACACCGTGAAGCTCAACGGCAACGTGCAGAAATTGATCTTGACGCAAGCGTTGTATTCGGCCCAGAAAGCCGGGGAGCGCAGCCGCGCGGCCGTGTCCCCGGCGCGGGCCGAGAGGCTGGCGCGCGAGGCGCGCGGTATGATGCGCAAATCCGGGGGACGCGCTAACGGGAGGTCGGCATGAGCTCCAAGAAGAAGAGCCGCAAGAAGCCGCTGTTATCGGACGTCCAGGAGGGCCTGGACGTGTTCTTCAACAGCGAGGAGGGCAAGATCCTCAAGGAGGACGTGGTCAAGGGCGCTGCCGCGCTGGGCCTGGTCAGCGGGCTGCTGGCCTTGGGCGCCACGCCGGCTCCCGGCCATTCCAACTACGTCCACAACTCGGGCAACGCGTCCTCGCACACCTCCCACGGCAGCCATTCCAGCCACGGCAGCCATACCAGCCACGGTTCGCACGGCAGCCACGGCAGCCATTCCAGCCACGGCTCGCACACGTCCCACGGCAGCCACGGCTCGCACGGCAGCCACGGCAGCCACGGTTCGCACGGCAGCCATGCCCGCGGAGGGTGGTGTTGAGCGACGGCCGCGGTCCGGGGCCGGTGATCCGCAAGTTTAAGATCGCCGTGACCTCGGACTGCTCCCTGCGCTGCCGGTATTGCTTCGTGGACAAGGCCGCGGGCCAGACCGTCTCCCTGCGCTGCGCGGACGCCGCGCTGCGCATGTTCCTGGAGGCGCCCGGCCGGCTGAAGAAACTGGAGATTTACGGCGGCGAGCCGTTCCTGCGCTTCGCGCGCGTGCGCCGGGTGCTGGATATGGCCGCGCGGCGCGCCGCGCGCCTGGGCAAGACCCTGTCGGTCACGGTCGCCACCAACGGCGTAGGGGTCCGGGACCGGGACCTGGATTATCTGCGCGCCGCGGGGGCGCGGCTTTCCGTGAGCTTTTCCGGCAGCGGCGCCGCGCATGACCGGTTCCGCCGGTTCGCGGACGGGGCCGGCTCCTACGAGCGCATCGTGGCCAAGCTGCCCCGCATGTTCGCCGCGCTGGGATCGGACGCGGTCGGCGCCATCTTCTGCGTGCATCCGCAGGGGACCGCCACCCTGGCGCGGGATTTCCGCAGGCTGGCGCGGCTGGGCTTGCGGCGCGTGAACCTGGAGGTCGTGCACGGCTTCGCCTGGAGCGCCGCGGCGCGGGCGCGGTTCGTCCGCCAGCTCGATGCCGTCGGCGCCTACGCCTTGGACGAGATACGGCGCGGCCGGCCGATCGTTTTCGACACGTTTTTAGATTTCCTGGACCCGGAGCTCAAGCGCCGGGGCGCCTGCCCCTTTTATCGGGATCTGGAGATGTTCCCGGGCGGGGAGTTCTCGTTCTATCCATATCCGTTCGTGCCGCGCGGCCGCGGCGCCGAGGTCGCGGTCGGACACGCCCTGGAGGGGTTCGCGCCGCCCTACCGGGACTGCGGCTGCGATCCGGCCCCGGAGCGCTGCTCCGGCTGCCGGCAGCGCTACTACCGGCTGCGCCGCGTGTCCGAGGGCAACGAGCCTTACCGGGAGAGAACCAGATTCCTGGCGCGGCTGTTCAAGCGCATCATCGCCGAGTCCCGGACCGACCGGGTGTTCCTCGATTACATCCGCGGCCTGCGGCTGGCGGCGGCGGGGGGCCTGAATTGACCGCGGTGAAAAGTCCGGCCCGGCCTACGCTCAAGACTTGCGAGGTCATACTCAACTACGAGTGCAACGCCAAGTGCCTGTTCTGCTATCATCCCACGCAACTGCGCGGTCCGGAGCTGCCGCTGCGCGAGACGGCCCGGGCCCTGCTGGCCGGCCGCAGGCGAGGCTGCTGGATCGCCTACTTCATAGGCGGGGAGATAACCTTGCGCCCGGACCTGCCCCGCATCACGGCCCTGGCCCGGGGCCTGGGGTATCCCTGCGTGCAGGTCATGACCAACGGTCTGCTCCTGGCGGACCCGGAGTACGCCCGGCGCCTGGTGGGCGCGGGCGCCAATCTGTTCCGCATCTCCATCCACAGCCACGACGCGGCCCGGCACGACCGCCTGGTGGGAGTGCCGGGCGCCTTCGGCCGGGTCATGCGCGCCATGGAGAATCTCCGGTGCCTGGGCGCCGACGTGGCCGTCAACCATACGATCAACGCCCTCAACTATCGCGACGCGGAGCGCTTCGCCGAGTTGCTGTGCTCGCGTTTCGCGCTTACGGACATCAATTTCATCTTCTCGCACTTCCGGGGGGAGATGTCGGTGAATCTGGACCTGCTAAAGGTGCGCATCTCGCGGACCGCGCCCTACGTGCGCCGGGCCATGGAGGTCCTGCGCCGCCGCCGCGTGGCCGTGGAGGCGCCCATGCTCGTCAATTACACGCCCTGCGTATTGCCCGGCATGGACCATCTGCTGGCCGAGTGGGAGCGCCTGGAGAAGCCCGAGGACGACGACATGCTGGTCCATCCCGAGGGCTTCACCACCCGCATCTACGATATGAAGGAGGCCGAGCGGGTCAAGCCCGCCTCCTGCTCCCGCTGCGTCTACCACGCCCGGTGCCTGGGCTTCGAACGGGAATATCGGGCCCTGTACGGGACCGCGGAGTACCGGCCGTTGGCCGAGTTCCCCAAGCCTTTCCCGCTGTATCCGACCTATGCCCGCATGGAGCGGATGGGGGTGCCGCGTGGATAGCCGTTCGTTCCAGGCCCTTCTGCGCGTGGTGGAGCGCAGCAATCATACCGGCTATCCCACCCCGTATCCGGCCCTGGCGGCGTGGGATCCCGTAGCGCCGGGCCTGGCGCTGCGGGCCTGGCGCGGCATGGCTCCGGAGGAGGCCGGGCTGGGGCTTTACGTCCATATACCATTCTGCCCCAAGCGCTGCGCGTTCTGCTTCCTGCCCGTCTGGGGCGTGGGCGATCGTTCGCGCGTGGCCGGCTACCTGGACGCCCTGGCGCGGGAGGCCGCCATCTACGCGGAGCCGCTGCGCGGGCGGCGCTTCCGTTCCGTGTACATCGGGGGCGGCACCCCGTCGCTGCTGGACGGCTCCGAGCTGGACCGTTTGTTCTCTACCCTGGAGCGCTGCTTCGCGCGGACCGGGGACTGCCAGGTGGCCATGGAGGCCAATCCCGAATCCCTGGACCGCGCGCAGGCCGGGCGGCTCAAGTCCCTGGGGGTGAACTGGCTCACCCTGGGAGTGCAATCGCTGGAGCCCGGCGTGCTCCGGGCCAGCGGCCGCCCCGGCGCCGGGGCGGCGGCCCGGGCCTACGCCGCGGCGCGCGCCGCGGGCATCCCGGGGATCAACGTGGACCTGCTTTTCGGCCTGCCGGGGCAATCGCGTAGCGGCTTTTTGCGCGACGTGTACGAATGCGCCTCCTGGCGGCCGGACCAGATCCACCTGAACGTCTACGTCAACGCGCCCAAGACCGCGTTGGCCAGGCGCGGGCACCGGGTTAACCGGGTCCAGTTCCAGGAGGCCTTGCGGGTCCAGGCGGAGGGATTCCGGACGCTCGAGGCCGCCGGGTACGCGCGCATCGACGCGGATTCCGCGGGGCTGACCCCCGAATCCGTGAATTGGCAGGGAGCGCGGGCCATGGCGGCGCGGGATTCCATACTGGGCCTGGGTATCGTGTCCGTTTCTTATGTCCGCGGCGCGCTGCGCTACGTCAACAGCGCCAGCCTCTCGTCCTACCTGGGGGCCTTGCGCGCGGGGCGCCTGCCGGTGGAGCGGGGCATAGCGCTCAACCCCCGGCGCGAGATGATCAATTTCGCCCTGCAGAACCTGGAGCACGGGGGCGTCTTGCACAAGAAGCGATTCCGCAAGTTGTTCGGCACGGAGCTGCGACGGGAGTTCGCGCAGGCAATACGGAATTTAAAGATCAAGGAGGTTTTAAGGGAGCGCCGGGACGCCTACGTGCTCACCGATCACCCCGGAGGCGTGTTCGAGTACTCCCGAGAATTCTATGAGCCCGCTATTATCCAGAAGATCGCCGGCCGATACCGGTTGCCAGGCTCCCGCCGCTGAACAGTCCAACCCCGCGCCGCTGCGCTGGCGCGTCCTGGGCCGCGAGGCCCTGCTTACCAACGAATGCGGGGGGCATGCCTGGCTGCCCGCCAAGCGGCTGCGGGAATTGGCCGCGGGGCGCATAGGCAAGACCGATTCGCTCTGGCGGGAACTGCAAGCCGCGGGTTTCATACGCGATCACATGGACTTCGCGGCGCTGTCCGAATCCTGGCGCAGGCTCAACTTGGTCGGCTGGCCGGGCCCGAACCTGCACGTCATGGCGCTGACCTCCCGCTGCAACGGCGGCTGCCTTTATTGCAGCGCCGGCTCTGCGGAGCCGCAGGCCGCGGACCGGGACATGACCGAGGACACGGCCCGCAAGACCCTGGAGTTCATTTTCCGGGCGCCCGGCCCTGAGCTGACCATAGAGTTCCAGGGCGGCGAGCCCCTGCTCAACTGGCCGGTCTTGCAGTTCGCGACCCTTTACGCCAAGCAGCTGGCGCAGGCCACGGGCAAGCGCCTGCACCTTTCCCTGATCAGCAACCTGCAGGCCATGGACGAGGCCAAGCTGGCCTTCCTGGCCAAGGAAGGCGTCTCCATCTGCACCTCCCTGGACGGGCCGGCCGCGATCCACGACCGCAACCGCGGAAAGGGCAGCCACGCCCGGACCGTGTCCTGGCTCAAGAGGATCCAGCGGCTGCGCACGGACGCGCCCATCGACCCGCCCAACGCCGTGTGCACGGTGACGCGCGCCGCGCTGGGCGACCCGAAGGGCGTAGTCGACGAATTCCTGCGGCTCAAGCTCGAGCGCGTGCAACTGGGCCCGCTGGACCCGCTGGGCCGGGCGCGCCGGGCGTGGGACGAGCTGGGCTACGGTCCGGCCGAGTATCTGGCCTTCTACGAGAAGGCTTTGGATTATCTTCTGCAGCTTACCGCGCGCGGCGTGCGGGTCTACGAGAAGGGCGCGCTGATCTTCCTGATCCGCGTGCTGCGCCGGGAGCACTGGCGCTTCCCCAACGCGGACGTGCTTGCCCGCCTGGCCTACGACCGCCGCGGCGACATCTATCCTTGCGACGAGGGCCGGCTCCTGGCCGACAACGGCGACC
>JAQUMZ010000025.1 GCA_028717865.1 Elusimicrobiota bacterium
GCAGCGGCGAACCGACGATGCGCCTCGAAGTCGGGGTTGAACGCCTTGACGATCCGCAGGGCGGGCATGCGCCGGAGCAGTTCAAGGCCGACGGGGCCGTCCGTGCGCAGAAAAGTCTGGAATTGCTCGAGCGCCCGGCCCTCCACGGGGGCGAAAGGCGGCATCCAACCGGAAGCCCCCGGCGCCGCGTGGATCGCGGCCGCCCCGGCGGCGGCCTGGATCGCCGCGGGAAAAACCGCTCCGATGCCTACTGCCAGGCAGAACGCGCCAAAACCGGACTGCCTCATCCTCGCTTTCATAGCCACCCCCTCATCTTTGAAGGGTAACCCCGCCCAAAAACGCGGTCATGGGCATTGTGGGCCACGGCGCCAGACCAATGGACAGGGGTCCTTGGTCCTATCCCAATGCCGCCGCTGGCCGCGCCTATTCTTCCGCCGCGTCCTTGACCCGCGGCGGGCAGCCGGCGGCCTGCCAGCTGAGGTAGCTTTGGATGAAGGGGTCCAGATCGCCGTCCATCACGGCCTGCACCTGGGAGGTGGAGTGGCCGGTGCGCAGGTCCTTGACCAGCTGGTAGGGCATGAAGACGTAGGAGCGGATCTGGTGGCCCCAGGCGATGTCGCCCATGCCGTCGTAGTGGCGGTCCAGGGCCGAGCGCTTCTTGTCGAGCTCGATCTGGTAGAGCTTGGCCTTGAGCATCTTCATGGCCGTGACCCGGTTCTGCATCTGCGAGCGCTCGATCTGACAGGCCACCACCAGGCCCGTCGGGATGTGGGTCAGGCGCACCGCGGTCTCCACCTTGTTGACGTTCTGGCCGCCGGCGCCGCCGGAGCGGAAGGTCTCGAGCTTGATCTCAGAGTCGGGGACCTGGATGTCGATATCCTGCTCGATGTCGGGCAGCACGTCCATGGAGGCGAATGAGGTGTGGCGCCGCTTGTTGGAGTCGAACGGCGATATGCGCACCAGGCGGTGCACGCCCATCTCCCCTTTCAGGTAGCCGTAGGCGCAGTCGCCGCGCACGATCGCGGAGATAGACTTGACCCCCGCCTCCTCGCCCTTGAGGATGTCCGTGATGGCGAACTCGAAGCCCTTCTGCTGGGCCCAGCGCATGTACATGCGCAGGAGCATGTCGTTCCAGTCGCAGGCCTCGGTGCCACCCGCGCCCGCGTGGAGGCTTATGATCGCGTCGTCGTGATCGAACTCGCCGGAAAGCTTCAAGCGCGAGTCCAGGTCGCCGACCAGGCGCCGGGCGTCGGAAAGCCCCTTGCGGACTTCCTTGAGCTCGCCCGGATCGTTCACCTCGCGCGCCAGTTCCAGGTGGGCCTTGAGATCGTCGATCGCGCGGCCCGCTCTCTCGTACTGGCCCAAAAGCTTCTTGAGATCGTTGAGCTCCTTGGACTTCTTCTTGGCGGCGGCGGAGTCCTGCCAGAAGGCCGGAGCGGCGGCCTCGGCCTCCCGCGCGGAGACCTTCTCGCGCAGCTTGGGCACGTCGAGCATCCTGGCCACCTGCGTCAAACTCTGCGCGGCAGCCTCGAGACCGCGGGACGTCTCCTCGAATTCCGGATCCATGAGAGCAGGTATTCTACGAAATTTGCCGTTGGCCTTCGGAGAAAGCCAGCAAGGTCCGCGCGTGCAGGCGCGCGGTGTCCCTGACATCTTGGCCGTAGCCCCCGCCCAAGGTCACCGCCGCCGGCACGCCGTGGCGGCGGCACTCCTCGCGTACCAGGCTGTCGCGGGCCAAAATTCCCCGCTCCGAAAGCTTGAGGCCGCCCAGCAGGTCGCGCTCCCAGACGTCTACCCCGGCTTGATAGATCACCAGGTCGGGCCGATGCGCGAAGACCCGCGGCAGGGCCGCGGCCAGACGCGCAAGGTACTCGGCATCGCCCGTCCCAGCCGCCAGTTCCACGTCCAGGCTGGAGCGTTGCTTGACCTCGGGATAGATGTCCTGCTGGTGCATGGAGAAGGTGAAGAAGTCCGCGTCGCCAGCCAGTATGGACGCGGTGCCGTTGCCTTGGTGGACGTCGAGGTCTATCACCGCGGCGCGCCGTACGCGGCCCTCCCGGCGCATCTGCAGCATGGCCAAGGCGATGTCGTTGAGCACGCAGAAGCCCTCGCCGTGGTCGCGGAAGGCGTGGTGCGAGCCGCCTCCGATGTGCAGCCCCACGCCGTCCTGCATGGCCCAGCGGCAGGCCAGGACCGTGCCCGCGGCCTGCAGGCGGTGGGCCAGAGAGACCTCGGGGGTGAAGGGCAGTTCCATGAGGGTCTCGTCCTCCAAGGTCATGCGGCAGGACAAAACCTTGTCCACCCAGGCGGCATCGTGCGCGAGCAGCAGGTCCGAGCGCGCGGGCTCCGACGGTTCGACGAGTTTCCCCCGCTCGGCCACGGCCTCGGCCGTCAGGCGGAACTTCGCGGTGGGGAACACGTGGCCGCCGATGTCCACGGCGTAGCGCGGCGAGTAGACGAAGCGCGTCATGGCCGCCGCAGTCCCGCGGCCGCCAGCGCCCCCGCCGCCAGCAGGCAGAGCCAGCCGAACCAGTCTCCGTGCCGGGCGTAGAAGGAGCGCCGCGGGAAGCGGTCCCCGGCCGGGACCTCGGCGTCGAGCCGGCCGCGCGCGTTGAGGCGCGAGGCCGCGATCACCACGCCCCAGGGATCGATCACCCCGGATATGCCCGTGTTGCCGCAGCGCACGATGGTCACCCGGTTCTCGATGGCGCGGTAGACGTTGAGCCAAAAATGCTGGTAGGGGCCCCAGGTATCCTTGTACCAGCCGTCGTTGGTCAGGTTGAAGACCAGCGCCGCGCCGCGCGCCGCGTCGCCGCGAACCAGGCTGGGGAAGGCGGCCTCGTAGCAGATGCCCGCCGCCGCCAAGCCGAAGGGGGTCGCGAACAACGCCTGCCGCCGGTCTCCCGGAGTCAGCCCCCCCAGTTGATTGAGTATCCCGACGAACCGCCCCAGGAACTGGAAGGGAACGAACTCGCCGAAGGGCACCAGCCGCCTTTTGTGGTAGACCGCGCGCGTCCGGCCGTCCGGCGCCAGGAAAAAGGCCGAGTTGCGCAGGCCTCCCGCGTCGCGCGAGACCGCGCCCACGATCTGGGCCGCGCCCAGGCGGCGCCCCCAGGCCGAGGCCTCGGGAACCGGGCGGCCGGCCTCCACCAGGTCGGGCAGGCTGGTCTCCGGCCAGACCACCAGGTCCGGCGCCTGCGGCCACGGTCGCGCCAGCAGTTCGTCGAAATTGGCCCGGATGCGCTCGGCTTGCCGGCCGTCGAACTTCTCGTACTGGTCGATCGCGGGCTGCAGCAAGGCCACGCGCCCCGCGCCGCCCGCGGCCGCGCCGCGCCGGGACAGCTCGAAAGCCCCGTAGGCGAAGCAAAGCGTCACGGCGGCCAGCACGGCGCCCAGATCGGCGGCGGCGCGCGGCTTGGACTCGCCGCCCTCGGTCCACGCGCTCCCGGCGCGCGCCAGCGCCGCGTTGGCCGCCACCACCAGAAACCCCAGGAAGTGCGGACCGGCCAAGCTCGCCGCCTGCAGCAAGGCCAGATGCCGCCACTGCGTGTAGGCCAGAAGATCGGCGCCAAGCCGCGGCGTCCAGCGCTCGCTGGCGAAGGCGACCGCGGTCCAAATCGCGGCCCACGCCCAAACGCGCGCGCCCGGCCGCTTCTCGGCTACGCGCCGGCCCAGCGCTCCGACGAGCGCCCAGTTCAGCGCCAGGAAAAGCGCCAGGCTGCCCCAGGCCAAGGCGGCGACGGCGACGGAGAGCCCCGCGAAGCGGCAAGTGCTGAATATCCAGTACAGCACGACGCCATGGTAGCCGAAGCCCGCGGCCAGACCGAGAAGCGCGGCTGGGCGCCAGCCCGCGGCTCGGCGCCAAAGCACGAACAGCGGCGCGAGCGAAACCCAAGCCAAGAGGCAGAGGCCGGGGCGGGGCAGGGACAGGGCGGTGAGGGCGCCGCAAATGAGGGCAAGAAGAATGGCTTTCATGGCCGCCCGCTCAAATCATCCATGGACCCGCATATCGACCTTGCGCGCGAACCTCGGCAAGGCGGGAGAGCGCGGTGGGAGGCATTTCTGCGGCCGCAGCCGTTAAACCCCTCGCGGTCCCGCCAGGGATCGCGAGGCCGGCGCGACCCTTCCTCAGTCGCGCCGATAGTATGAAGTTCGGTGGAAATGGGCCAGATTGTGCCCAACTCTTCGGTTCCGCATACCGCCCGGCGCGCGCACGAGGAACAGGGCGCGCGCGGGTTCGCGCGCCGCACGACCGCGCGCGAACCTTGGTACGGCGGGGGGCCGCGATGGGAGGCATTTCTACGGCCGCAACCGTTAAACCCCTCGCGATCCCGCCAGGGATCGCGAGGCCGGCGCGACCCTTCCTCAGTCGCGCCGATAGTATGAAGTTCGGTGGAAATGGGCCAGATTGTGCCCAACTCTTCGGTCCCGCATACCGCCCGGCGCGCGCACGAGGAATAGGACGCGCGCGGGTTCGCGCGCCGCACGACCGCACGCGAACCTCGGCACGGCGGGAGGCCGCGATGGGAGGCATTTCTGCGGCCTCGGTTTGCAAGCCCTTCCCGGGTCGCCCGACATCGTCAAGTTCCACGGGAACGCCCCTGTCGCGCAGAGTTACTGAAGATACTGAAAGCGTGGCACCAAGTTTTCACGCCCCGTGGCACTTCTTGAACTTCTTCCCCGACCCGCAATAGCAGGGATCGTTGCGGCCGATCTTGTGCAGCTCGCGGGGAGCCGGGTCGGCGTCGGCGGACCGGCGCAGCGGCGAGCCTTGCGGCCTTGGCGCCGCGGCGGGCCGGCCGCTGGCCACGGGCTCGGGCAGCTCGCGCGCCTCGCGCGCCGCGGGGACCGGCGGCGGCAGGCGCGGGGCCTGGACCTTGAAGACGTACTCCACGCTCTGCTCGCGGATCTTGGACAGCATGGCCTCGAAGAGGGCGAAGGACTCCTTCTGGTACTCGATCTTGGGGTCTTTCTGGCCGTAAGCGCGCAGGCCGATGGACTTCTTCATGTGGTCGAGGTCGTAGAGGTGGCCCTTCCAGGCCTTGTCGATCATCTGGAGCAGGATCATCCGCTCGACCTCGCGGAAGTCGAAGCCCTCGAAATCCTTGTCGCGCTCGTCATAGCGCCGGCGGGCGGCCTCGAGCAGTTGGGCGCGCAAGGCCTCGCGCTCCAGGGCCGAGGCCTGGGCCGGGATTTCCCAGTCCAGACCGAAGGTGCGCTCGAGGTAGGCCTTCAGGCCGGCCAGGTCCCAGGCCTCGGGATAGGAGTCGCCCGGGGCGATCTCGGCCAGCTTGCTCTCGACGTCCTCCTGGATCATCAGCTTGACTTGCCCGGTGATGCTGTCGTGGTCCAGGACCTGGTTGCGCAGCTTGTAGATGACCTCGCGCTGCTTGTTCATCACGTCGTCGTAGTCCTTGAGCTGCTTGCGGATGTCGAAGTTGTGGGTCTCCACGCGCCGCTGGGCGCCCTCGATCTGGCGCGAGACCAGGGCCGACTCGATGACCTCGCCCTCCTTCATGCCCAGGCGCTCCATGACGCTGGAGAGCCGGTCGGAACCGAAGAGGCGCATGAGCTCGTCGTCGAGCGCCAGGTAGAAGCGCGAGGAGCCGGGGTCGCCCTGGCGGCCGCAGCGGCCGCGCAGCTGGTTGTCGATGCGCCGGGCCTCGTGGCGCTCGGTGCCCAGGACATGCAGGCCGCCCAGCTTCTTGACCTCATCGTACTCCGCGGCGTCCTGGGGATTGCCGCCCAGCAGGATGTCGGTGCCGCGGCCGGCCATGTTGGTCGCGATGGTCACCGCGCCCTTCTTGCCGGCCTGGGCGATGATCTGGGCCTCCATCTCGTGGTACTTGGCGTTGAGGACCTGGTGCGGCACTCCGATGGGGCGCAGCATCGCGGCCAGCTTCTCCGACTTCTCGATCGAGCGGGTGCCGACCAGCACGGGGCGGCCCTTCTTCCAGAGCTCGGTGATCTCCTCGACGATGGCGTTGTACTTCTCCCGCTCCGTGCGGTAGATGAAATCGGAGTCGTCCTTGCGGACCATCGGGTTGTGCGTCGGTATCTCGCAGACCTTGACCTTGTAGATCTCGTGAAACTCGTCGGCCTCGGTCATGGCCGTGCCGGTCATGCCGCCCATCTTGCGGTAGAGCTTGAAGAAATTCTGGAAGGTGATGGTGGCCAGGGTCTGGTTCTCTTCCCGGGGCGCCAGCATCTCCTTGGCCTCGACGGCCTGGTGCAGGCCGTCGGACCAGCGCCGGCCGGGCATGAGGCGCCCGGTGAACTCGTCGACGATGATGACCTCGGGCCCGTCCTCGCCCGGCTTGACCACGTACTCGACGTCGCGCTTGTAGAGGTAGTGCGCGCGCAGGGCCTGGGTGATGTGGTGGACCCATTCCCCCTCCAGGTCGTCGTAGAGGTTGGGGATGTTGAGCATCTTCTCGGCCTTGCGTATGCCGTCCTCGGTCAGGACCGCGGTATGGTTCTTCTGGTCCACGATCGCGTCGTAGCCCTTGTCCAGGTCCGTGCCGTCGTACTTGGCCTTGATCTCCTCCTCCTCGGTGATCATGCGCACGGAGAAAAGCGGGATGATGCGGTTGACGATGGCGTAGCGGTCGGTCGAGCGCTCCGCCGCGCCCGATATGATCAGGGGCGTGCGGGCCTCGTCGACCAGGATGGAGTCCACTTCGTCGATGATGGCGAAGTTGAGCGGTCGCATGACGCGCTCGTCGCGGCGGATGACCATATTGTCGCGCAGGTAGTCGAAGCCCACCTCGTTGTTGGTCACGTAGGTGACATCGCAGCGGTAGGCCTCCTGCCGCTCGGGACTCGATATGTCGTGCTGTATGCGTCCCACGCTCAGCCCTAAAAAGCGGTAGACCTGCCCCATCCACTCGGAGTCGCGCTTGGCCAGGTAGTCGTTTACCGTCACCACGTGGACGCCCCGGCCCGACAGGGCGTTTAGATACACCGGCGCCGTGGCCACCAGGGTCTTGCCCTCGCCGGTCTTCATCTCCGCGATGCCGCCCTCGTGCAGGACCAGGCCGCCGAGCATCTGCACGTCGTAGAGGCGCAGGCCGATGGAGCGGCGGGCCGCCTCCCGGACCAGGGCGAAGGCCTCTGGCAAGATATCGTCGAGGGCGGCCTTCTCGGCCGCGACGTAGGCCTTGCGCTCCGCCTCGGAGGAACCCTCCGGGATCGCCCTCAGCGCCTCGGCCAGCCGGGCGCGCAGCTCGGCGGTTTTCTCGGGAAAAGACTGGTCCGGCAGGGCCTTGATCTCGGCCTCGAAACCGTTGATGTTCCGCAGGACCGGCTCGTAGCGCTTGAGCCAGCGCTCGCTCGAAGTGCCGAAAACGGCCTCAAATAGTCTTTTAATCATAAGATCGCACCAACCGATTCATATTGTAGCAATTTGGACGGAGCGCTCAGGCCCGGGCCCGGCGGTAGGTGCCGATCCGGCGGCGCCAGCCGGTCAGCCAGCGCTCCTCGCGGCGCTCGGGAGGCGAATGCCGCACCCTTCGGGTCAGCACGAAATCGGCGGAATCGGCGAACTCGTGAAGCGCCTCGCGGCCGGGAGCGGCGCCGTTCATTCCCTGCAGGACCTGCAGCAGCCCCCAGGCGTGGCCGCCGTAGGCCTCCTGCGGCTTGAGTCCCTCGCCCTTGAAGTTCACGTAGTCGACCAGGACGTAAAGGCCCTCCGGCCGGGCGGCCAGGCGCTCGAACTGGAAGCGCACCCGCCGACGCTCGGACTCGGGCAGGCTCGCGAGCATCCTGGGCAGGGCCGACTCGAGGCGGGCCGCCAAGAAGCGCGCCTGCAGATCCACGCTGCGCGACAGGAACCGCCGCAGCCGGCGCATGCGCTCGGAACCGAAATCCTTGAGAAACTCCTCGCGGCTGGCCCAGGGACAGCCGGTGGCCACGGTCAGCCATTCCGGCAGCACCGCGCCGTGACGCTCCAGGAAATCGAGCAGCATCGGGAAACTCTCCTGGAACGGCCCGGACCGTCCCTCGGGATACCAGATGAAGTGGCCGATGCCCAGCGAGGCGAACTCCTCGCCCCGGTTCCACGAGGTCAGGCCCGCGTAGGAGCCGCGGCACTCGTTTTGCCAGATGCGCAGGCCCAGCGCGCGTATCTGCCGGGAGGGGACGCGCAGGACGGCGGCATCCGGAACGGACTGCGCGAACGCGCAAAAAAGCCCCAAGACCAGCCCGGTCGCTTTCACAAAAGTGCGGCTACGATTATGCCATAAATTGGGGACGTCCCTTACTTTATTTGCTTTGGCTATGGGGACGTCCCTTGTTTGTTTTGCTTTTCTGCCAGTCCGGCGCGGATCGCTATACTTTTCCGGCAAGGCAAGCGCCCGGCAGCGCGAAATTATATATCCTCTTTGGTTATGAACAGACTCGCTCCGCTGGCGTTGGCCCTGGCCCTGGGCGGCTGCGTTACCATCGCCGATCCGATGCTCTCTTCCCAGAGCATCGCCCCCGGGCAGCGGACCATCCTGGCCGTTTATCCCGGCCCGGGGACCTGGGTCGTCAGCGAAAGCGAGTCCAAGGCCGAGGCCGCGGCCATGTCCATGCCCCTCCTGAGCACCGTGGCGCAGTCGCTCCAGGATGAGCGCGACCGCAAGATGTCCGAGCAGTTCGCCGTCTACATCCCCCCGTGGAAGGCGGAACGGGAGCTCGAGCCGATCTTGCGCGCGCAGTTGGAGCAGTCCGGCTTCCCGGGCCGCATCGTCCCGGCGGCGCAGTCCGAGCTCGACGCCGCGACGCTCCGGGATTTCAACCGCTCGCCCAACGCTCTCGAATGGCAGCGCAAGTACTACTATGGTGACCCTTCCCAGCCCCTGCCCCGCGACTACTCCCGTTTCCTGGCCCTGGACGACGCCCTGATCCTGGAGGCCAATCTGCTCGCCTCCGTGGCGGCCGACGACGACGGCAACATGGCCCCCACGCTCTCCATTTCGAGCCGGCTGATACGCTGCCAGACCAACCGCTTGCTTTGGCGCCACGAGGACAAGGTGTCCGACGCGGCCGGCGCACGCAGCCTTAACGAGTTCGCCACCCTGCCGCAGCAACTCATCGATCGTTGGAAGGCCCTGCTGCCCCAGTTGGCGGCCAAGACGGCCGAAAGCCTGCGCGCGGCGCTCGGCCAGGCGCCGGCGGCGCCGGCCGTCGCGGCGCCCGCCGCCCCGGCTTCATCCTCGGGCTATCCTCAAGCCGGCCAGATGCTCCAACCTCCGCCCGGCTATCCCCGACCCGGCCAAACGATACCGCCCCCCACGATCTATCCCCCAACCGGCGCGACGACTTCTCCCAGCTCCACGCAAGCCTTGCCTTGGAGCATGCCGGCCATCACCCCCGCCGCCGCACCCCCGGGCGCCGACGGGCCGCCGGCCTCCACCCCATAGCGCCTAAGGACCCAGCTACCACCTGGGTCCTTTGTCCCAAAATCGGATTTTTGTGATAAAATCGCTTCTTGCCCGCTCCTGGCGGGAGGGACTCATGAGAACGAAATGGTGGTTGGGCGCGGCCTTGCTCGCTTTCACGCAAGCGACGGCCTGGAGCCAGGCCGGACCGCGGGTCATATATGGAGACGACGACCGGATCGATCTCTATCAGGTCCAAGACCCGCGCCTGCTCAAGCTGGCGGACTCCACGGCGGCGCTCTTCAAGTCGTCGGACGTATTCATGGACCAGGCGACCCAACAGGCACGGCTGGCGACCCGGCCCTACGGCGAGGTGATGAAGCTCTGCCCGGAGGAGCCTTTCCGCGAGCAAGAGAAGGGGGCCTTCTGCTCGGGTTCCTTGGTGGCCCCGAACGTGATCATGACCGCCGGCCACTGCGTGGCCACCGCGGAATCCTGCGCCAAAATCAAGTTCGTATTCGGCTTCGCCATAAAGGCGGCCGGACAACTGCCCCGCGCGGTGCCCGCCTCGGAGGTCTATGGCTGCGGCAAGCTCCTGGGCCGCCTGCAGGAAAACCGGGGCGCCGATTGGGCGCTGGTCCAGTTGGACCGCCCGGTCTCCGGCCACTCGCCCCTGGCATTGGGCAAGGGCGAGCCGGCGAACCAGACCGCGCTTTTCGTCATCGGCCATCCCGCGGGCCTGCCGGCCAAGGTCGCCGGCGGCGCTTGGGTGCGCGACGCCTCTCCCAAGGGCTTCTTCGTCGCCAACCTCGACACATACGGCGGAAACTCCGGCTCGGCGGTTTTCAACGCCCGAACCGGCCTCGTCGAGGGCATATTGGTCCGCGGCGAGAACGACTACGTCTGGAAGGGAAGCTGCCGGGTCTCCAATAAATGCGCGAGCGACGCCTGCCGCGGCGAGGACGTGACCAAGCTCTCGGCGGTCATTCCCAACCTGCCCAGGGAAGATGGCGCCGAAACGCCGCGCGCCTCGCCCGTCGTTCAGGCCCTGCGCGACGCCTTGCGCGATTTGCCTGAGCGAGCGCCGGACTTCGACTCGGCCCGGCCGTAGGCGGACGAACTCCAGAGGACCTCGGGGCGGCGGGCCGCGGCGTTGGCCCGTCGCGCCGCGGAGAAAAGCAGCCCGGACAAGGCGTTAAGATACTCGGCCGCCTCGGCCGCGAGCAGCCCGCGGCGCGCCAAGGCTACCGCCCCGCGCTCGGCGCGCCGGCAGACGGCCCGGGCCAGATGCAGCCAGACCGCCGCGCGGCAGCCCCCGGGCAGGACAAAGCCCCGCAGCCTGGGCAGGCCCGCCTCAAGGCGCCGGCGCGTTTCGGCGGCGGAACGGACCCGGACCGCCGGAAACCCACGCCGCCCCGCGCAGCCCACGGCCAGCACGTTCTCCTGGGCCGAGAGCAGGATCGCCCCGAGGCCGGCGCGCGCG
Source organism: Elusimicrobiota bacterium (assembly GCA_028717865.1). Lineage (GTDB taxonomy): Bacteria > Elusimicrobiota > Elusimicrobia > UBA1565 > UBA9628 > UBA9628. The sequence continues at coordinate 10,846 of JAQUMZ010000025.1, forward strand.
GCCTGCGGCTCGGCCGCGGCCGCGCCCAGAAGACAGTTCAGCTCGTCCAGGTCCCCGCCGAAGGCCAGCCGGGGATCATCCTTCATAACCCTGCGTGCGCCCCGCATGTCGGTCCAGCCGAACGCCGGTCTTCCCATTTCCGCATGGTATCATTTGGCACCCCGTTTTGAAAAAGCTCGACAAGTCGGACCGCGCCCGCCTTTCGCTATAAAAGCAAGGCACGTCCCCTGGAGACAAAGCAAAGAAAGCAAGGAACGTCCCCAATGATCTTGCCCCGCGAGACGGGTAGATTTATAATGAGTGCCCTATGAGGCACCGGGAACGGCGATGACGCAGGACCTGCGCTCCGGGCCCGGCTTGCGCTACAGCATCCGGGAATCCCTCTGCTTCGAAACCAAGCCCGAGCCTTGCGGGATGGTCATCTTCGGAGCCTCGGGCGACCTCTGCGCCCGCAAGATACTCCCCGCCCTGCGGCGGCTGGGCGAGCGCAGCCTGCTGCCCGAGCGCTTTTTCGTGCTGGGCGTGGGACGCAGCGCGTTCGATCCCGCTTCCCTGCGCAAGGGCCTGCCCCAGGCCGCCGGCGCCGACTACCTCCAGGGCGATTACACCTCGGAGGACACTTATCGCCGCCTGAAACTGCGGCTCCAGGAACTGTCCAACCGCCACGACACCCGCGGTAACACGGTTTTCTACCTGGCCCTGCCGCCCGCGCTCTTCCACGACGCGACCCATCGGCTCGGAGAGGCCGGCCTGCTGGAGGAAGACTGGGGCGGCTGGGCGCGCGTGGTCTTCGAGAAGCCCTTCGGCCGCGACCTCGCCAGCGCCCTGGCCCTGGCCGTGGAGCTCGGCGACCATCTCAAGGAATCCCAGGTCTACCGCATAGACCACTACCTGGGCAAGGACACCGTCCAGAACGTGCTGATGCTGCGCTTCGCCAACGCCATATTCGAGCCGATCTGGAACCGCGACCACATCGACCACGTCCAGATCTCGGCGCTCGAGACGGAGAGCATCGGGCGGCGGGCCGGCTACTACGACTCCGCGGGCGTGCTGCGCGACATGTTCCAGAACCACATGCTGCAACTGCTCTCGCTGGTGGCCATGGAGCCGCCGGCCAGCTTCGCCCCCGACTGGCTGCGCGACGAGAAGGTCAAGGTTTTCCGCGCCCTGCGCCCCTGGGCCGACCACCCTCCGATCGATAACGCCGTGCTGGGCCAGTACGCCGGCTACCCCGGCGAGCCGGGCGTGGCGCGGGACTCGCGGACCCCCACCTTCGCGGCCATGCGCCTGTTCGTGGATAATTGGCGCTGGCAGGGGGTTCCCTTCTACCTGCGCTCGGGCAAGAGCCTGCGCCGCCGCAGCGCCGAGATCGCGGTGACCTTCAAGCCCGTGCCGCATTCCGTGTTCAAGCCCCTTTTGCCCGCGCACCTCGACGCCAACACCCTGGTCTTCCACATTCAGCCGCGGGAAGGCATCGCCCTCACGATCGAAGCCAAGAAGCCGGGACCAAAGATATGCATGGGCGCCCTGACCATGGACTTCGACTACCTCCAGGCCTTCGGGGAGCATCCCCCGGAGGCCTACGAAAGGCTTCTGCTCGACATCATGCTGGGCGACCAGACCCTGTTCACGCGCCACGACGCGCTCGAGGAGAGCTGGCGGTTCCTGGAACCGCTGCTCAAGGCCGAACTGCCCCTGCGCTCCTACGCGCCGGGCTATTGGGGCCCCCAGGAGTCCGAGGCCCTGCCCGCCGCCGACAACCGCGCCTGGAGGCAGCCCGACGAACGCTGAGCTCAGGCTCCTGCCCGACGCGGCCGCCGTCGCCGAGGCGGCCGCCCGGCTCTGGAGCGCGGCCGCCGCCGAGGCCGTGGCCCGGCGCGGGGTATTTCGCGCGGCCATATCCGGAGGCCGGACGCCCGCGGCCTTCCTGCGCCGGCTGGCCCGGGCGCGCTTCCGCTCCCTGCCCTGGAACAAGACCGAGCTGTACTGGGTCGACGAGCGCTGCGTGCCCGAAGACGATCCCCGCAGCAACTACGGGCTGGCGCGCGCCGCCTTTCTTCGCCGCGTCGCGCCCGCCAAGGTTTTTCCCATGCACGCCGGCCGCCGCGGCCCGGACCGCGGCGCGGCCGCCTACGAGGCCCTGCTGCGCCGGCGGGGAATCCACCGCTCGGGCTTCGACTTC
>JAQUMZ010000026.1 GCA_028717865.1 Elusimicrobiota bacterium
CGTCCACGAGAAGTGCAGCCACGTCCGGGACGCCGCGGGGCGCGTCGTGAGCTCCGTCGGAATGGTGCAGGACGTCACCGAGCGCAAGCGGGCCGAACTCGCCCTGGCCGAAAGCGAGCAGCGCGTGCGCCGGAAGCTCGAAAGCCTGCTCTCACCCCAAGGCAACGTCGGCCAACTCGAGCTGGCCGACATCATTGAATTCGAGCATATCCAGGAGATGATGGACGACTTCCATAAGATCGCGGGAATCCCCATGGCAGTCAGCGACGCCAAGGGCAAGGTGCTCGTGGGCGCGGGCTGGCAGGATATCTGCACCAAGTTCCACCGGAGCCATCCCGAGACCAGCCGCAATTGCATCGAGAGCGACGTGCGACTGTCGGCCGGTCTGGCCGCTGGTCAATTCAAGCTCTATAAATGCAAGAACGGGCTGTGGGACGCGGCCACCCCGATCATGCTGGGCGACAAACGCGTCGGCAGCGTCTTCTCCGGGCAGTTCTTTTTCGACGACGAAACCCCCGACCGCGATTTTTTCACCAGGCAAGCCCGGCGCTACGGCTTCCCGGAGAAGGATTATCTCGCGGCCCTGGACCGCGTCCCCAGGCTCAGCCGCTCCCGGGTGCACACGGCCATGGGCTTCTTCCTCAAACTCTCCCGCTCCATCTCCGATCTCAGCTGGAGAAACATCCAGATCGCCCGCGAGGCCAGCCAGCGGAGGCTGGCCGAGGCCAAACTGCGCCAGACCAAGGAGAACCTGGAGCAAACGGTCGCGGAGCGGACCAAGGAACTGGCCGCGGCGAACGAGACCTTGCGCCAGCAGATAGACGAGAAGGCCCGCCTCATCGAGCAGCTCCAGCAGACGCAGAAGATGGAGGCCGTGGGCCTGCTGGCCGGCGGCATCGCCCACGACTTCAACAACGTGGTGGCGACCATCTCGGGCAACAACTACTTCCTGCTCGAGGGCCTGCCCAAGGGCAGCCCCTTGCACCTTTACAGCCGCGAAATCGCGCGCTCGGCCGACCTGGCCGCGTCGCTGACCCGGCAGCTGCTGGCCATCAGCCGCAAGCAGGTCGTGCAGCCGCGCGTCCTGGACGTCAACAGCGTGCTCATCTCCATGTCTAAGATGCTCGGCCGCCTGGTGGGCAAGAACATCCGGATCGAGATAAAACCGCACGCCTCCCTATGGCCGGTCAAGATGGACAGCGGTCAGTTGGAGCAGATCGTCATGAACCTGTCCATCAACGCCCGCGACGCCATGCCCAAGGGCGGCGCCCTCTCCCTGGCCACGGCCAACAAGCTCGTTCGCGCCGGAAGGCCGGCCGCCTTCAAGGACGTGAAGCCGGGCTCCTACATCTGCCTGGAGGTCCGCGACACGGGCGTGGGCATGGACGCGGCGACCCAGGCGCGCATTTTCGAGCCTTTCTTCACCACCAAGCAGGCCGGCCGGGGCACGGGCCTGGGCCTGGCCGTGGTGCAAAGGATCGTCCAACAGTACCAGGGGCACCTCTCCGTAGAGAGCCAACCGGGGAAGGGCACCTTGTTTCGCATCCTCATCCCGAGCGCCAAGGGCGGCGCCGAGGCCATGCTGCCGGGAGAGGCGCCCGGCGGCGGCCAGAGCGGCCACGAGTCGGTGCTGGTGGTCGAAGACAACGAGGCCTTCGCGCGCATCATCACGAAGACCCTGGAACAAAAGGGCTACCGCGTATTCTGCGCCGGCAGCGCGAAAAGGGCCGCGGCGCATTTTCGGAAGTCGCCGGCGGACGTCGACCTTCTGCTTACGGACATCGTCATGCCCGGGATGGACGGAACGGAATTGGCCCGGCGGCTGAAGGCCTGGTCGCCCGGCCTGAGGGTGATCTATATGTCGGGCTATCCCGGCGACGCCATGGACAAGGTCCTCGGCACCAGCGGCGCCGTGCTCCTGGAGAAGCCCTTCTCGCCCGACAAGCTGCTCGAGGCCGTGCGCCGGGTCCTGGACCGGAGCCAGGGCGATTTCCTATGACCCCGCCGACTCCGCGCGGGAAGGCGTGAACTGCGCCCTCAGGGACTCCGGCACCGCCAGCCCCCTGCGCGCGAGCTTGAGCGTGTAGATGCTTTCGGCGCAAAGCAGCTTGCGCACCCCGCAGCTCAGCGCCACCGTTATCGTCATGGGCAGCACCACGCGATAGTCCAGCGTCATCTCAAGAATCATCACGATCGACGCCAGGGCGGCGCCCGTCGAGCCGCTCACCATGCCCGCCATTCCCGCCAGGGCGAAGGCCGCGGGGTCCGCGGCCAGGGACGGCGCCAGGCGCCTCCAGACCAAGGCATAGGCCCCGCCGAACGTCGCGCCGACGAAGATGGCGGGCGAAAATACGCCCCCGGAAGCCCCCGAACCGAGGGTAAGGAAAACCGCCAGGAGTTTCAGCGCCGCCAGCGCCAGCAGCAGCCCGACGAAGGACAGGCGGCCCGACAGGACGTCCTGGATCGTGGCGTAACCCACGCCCTCCACGTAATAATGCCCCCGGAGACGAAGCAGCAGGTACATCAGGCAGCCGACCGCGGCCATGGCGGAGGCATGGCGAAGATATGGGCCGGGTATCGCCTCGAGGCCGTCCTCCGCGAGGTAGAGGCCCTTGATATAGGCGCAAGAAACCAGCGCGACGGCGATCCCCAGGCCGGCGTAGAGCGCGAGCAGGGCCGGCGCGCCGCCATCCGGCATGCCGGAGACGGCCTGCGGCACCGAGAACGCCGGAGCGCTGCCGAAGGCCAGCCGCCCCAGCGCCGCCGCCGTGGCCGAAGAGAGGATGACCGGCGCGAGGGTCGCGGCGCTGAGTTCGGGCAGCACGAGTTCCACCGCGAAGAGCGCCCCTCCGACCGGCGTATTGAAAGTAGCGGCGATGCCGCCGCCGAGCCCGGCCGCGACCAGCGTCACCCGCTGTCCCGGCGTCAGAAAAGAGAAACCGCCGATGAGGGAACCTAGGGCGGAACCGATCTGGGCGATCGGGCCTTCCCGCCCCACCGAGCCGCCGCTTCCGATGGAAAGGCTCGAGGCCAGCGCCTTGACGACGGCCACCACGGGACGTATCCTGCCCGCCCGATAGTATATCGCCTCGATCACCTCGGGCAGCCCGTGGCCGCGGGCCTCGGGGGCGAACTTGGTCACCAGGAACGTCACCCCCAGGGAAGCCAGGGCGGGGACCAGGATGACGGCGGCTCCCCAGGGGCCGGCCGGGGTGTGGAGGCGGGCGTCGTAGCTCCAGGAAACGCGGCCCAGGAAAAAAGCGTTGTGGAAGAGCGCGATGAGCCCGCGAAAGGCGATCGCGCCCGCGCCGGACAATACCCCGGCGGCTACGGACAAAAGCAGGACGGCGGCCGCGCCGGCTTGCGGGTGGGGTGCTCTTTCCAAGGGCTAGCATATTATCCCCGGCGGACGTCAAATCCGGGTCAAGACGCCGGACCGTATTAAGGAGCATCGCGATTCTCCGGGACAGCCACGAAAAAACGTTAAGCGGTCCGCCGCCCTGGCTTGACTAAAAGTTGCTGGGAACGCGTTATCCTGGCGCCAAGAGGGGGTGCCCCCGGTGCCGAGATTGCGAAGGCGGCTGCATCGGCTGATTCATCGCACGCCACGGGCCGGCTGCGCGGTCTGCGTCGAAGAACGTCCGGCCGGTCTTGAAGCCTCGCAGGCCGAACGGCATGCCCGGTTCTTCTCGCTCTCGCCCGACATGCTTTGCATCGCCGGCTTCGACGGGTATTTCAAGGACCTGAACCCCGGCTGGGAGGCGGCCCTCGGCTTCTCCCGGGCGGAACTCATGGGCAGACCCTATCTCGAGTTCGTGCACGAGGCGGATCGGCCCGCCACGCACAAGGCCATCGCCGCGCTGGCAAACGGCGGGAGGCTCGCGGGATTCGAGAACCGCTACCTCTGCAAGAACGGTTTCTACAAGTGGTTCCGGTGGCACGCCGTCGCCTTTCCGGAGGACAAGGCCATCTATGCCGTGGCCTGCGACATCAGCGACCGCGTCCGAACGCGGGAAAGGACCGCGTGGCTGGCTTCTTTCCCGGAACTCAACCCGAATCCCGTAGTAGAGCTGGACCTGGCCGGACGGATCGCATACGCGAATCCCGCGGCGCAGCGGCTGTTCGATATCCTCGAACGCGGGATCGCGCATCCCTGGCTGGCGGGGCTGGAGGGCATCCTGGAGGACTTCCGCAAGGGCCGCTCGGAGAAAGCGGAACGGGAGGTCGAGGTGAACGGACGCTGGACCCGCCAATCCATCACCTTCGCCAGGAAGCTGCGCACGGTGCGCGTCTTCGGGCTGGACATCTCGGAGCTCAAGCGGGCCGAGTCGCAATGGCGCCAGACCTTCGACACCGTGCCCGACCTCGTCGCGGTCATCGACAAGGACTCGCGGATTGTCCGGGCGAACAAGGCCTTCGCGAAGAAGGTGGGGCTGCGGCCGGAGGAATGCGTCGGCCGGCGCTGCTACGAGCTCTTCCACGGCCTGCCGCGGGAGCCCTCCTATTGCCCGCACGCCATGACCAACGCGGACGGCAAGGAGCACATCGCCGAGACCTACGAAGAGAACATGGGTGCTTGGTTCCTCAGGAGCGTCACCCCGTTCCGCGACGAGAACGGGAAGCTGGCCGGCGTCGTCGAGGTCGCGCGGGACATCACGGCGCAGAAACGCACAGAGCAGGACCTCCAGCAGTCCGCGCAGCTCAAATCCGACCTGCTCTCGCTCATCAACCACGAGTACGCCAATGCGCTGACCAGCATGAAACTGGCCCTGGCGCTGCTCAAGGCCTCGGAACCCGGGACCTCGGAAGAAAGGACCCACCCCTACGAAGTGCTGGGCCGCGCCATGGAAAACCTCCGCGCCTATACCACCAATTTCCTGAGCCTTCACCGCCTGGAATCCGGGAAACTCGAACTGAACCTGCGGCCCACCGCGGTCAGGGCCGTGGTCCTCGACGCCCTGGTCACCCTGCGCCCGCTGGCCGCGGCGAAGAAGCAGCGGCTGAGCGTAGAGACCGGCTTTCCCGAGTCCCTGCCCGTGGCCGTGCTCGCGGACCAGGATTGCCTATCACTCGTCATAAGCAATCTGGTCAACAACGCGGTGAAATACACCCCCGAAGCGGGCGCCATCGTCATCCGGATCCGCCTCGAGAGCGGACCCCCGGAATGCATCCTCGTCTCCGTAGAGGACACGGGCATCGGGATCCCCGCCGCGGAGCTGGAACGGATAAAGGAGGGGTTCTACCGCACGCAGGAAGGCCGGGAAATGGCCAAGGGCTTCGGGGTAGGGCTCACGGTGGCCAGCCAGCTCCTGGCCAAGCATGGCAGCCGGCTTGAAATCGAGAGCGAACCGGGCCAGGGGTCGCGTTTTTCGTTCCGGCTTCCGGTCTGGAAGCAGGACTGAGCGCGGCTGCTACGGCGATCGCCGCATGACCGCCCGCCGGACCCGAACCGCCAGAAGCTCGGCGGCCCGGCGATGGCCCGCGGCGGTCAAATGAATGCCGTCCGTGAAAAAAGGCCCGGGGCGGCCCGCGCGGGCGAACTCGGACGCCAAGTCCGCCAGAGGCGCGCCGGTCCGTCGGGCGACCGAGCGAACAGCCTCGTTGTACGACTCATGCACCTCGCCGATCCGCGCGGGATCGAAGAAGTTGCGCGTCCGGCGGCACAGGCTGAGCGTCACCGGGTGCTCCGGCGTCAAAACGGTGGGCGCCGTCAGAAGGACCGCCTCCGCGCCCGCCGAGCGTATCAACCGTACCATGGCGGCCAGATTGGAGGCGTAATCCCGCAGCGCCACTCGGGGAGGGGTCCGGGCCGAGAATTTTGGCCCGCCGCGGCACGCATCGGCCAAATAAAGCAACCCCTGCGCCAAACGGCTCCGCTCAACGAGCCGCAAAACGCGGCTCTGCCTGTCGAGCAGCGCCGCGAGGTCCTTGTCCGGCGCGGCCCAGGCCAGCCAATGATCGTTCCAGCCGAAATATATGGTGACGATGTCCGGCTTGTAGCGAAGCAGTTCCGTCTCCAGAAGCTTCAATCCCTGGTAGGAGGACCACGAACCGACGCCGGCGTTCCAAACCTCCCAGCGCCGGCCGCCGGGCAGCGCGCCCAGCAGCCCGGCCAGACGCGCGGGGTAAGGGTCCTCGCCCGCGACCGTGCAGGAGTCTCCCAGGGCGATGACGCGGACGGCGTCCGCAGGCTTGGCCTCGATCCATTCCGGCCCCAGGAAGCCCGCGGAGTTGGTGACGCCGGCCGTCGCCACGGGCCGCCACAACAGCTCGCGATCGAGCCTGTAGTCGATATGGAAGGTCCGGCGCCGGAGCGTCTGGTCGGCGCCCAGATGCGCCAGGGTCCCGACGTAGCGCATGGACACCGGATAATGCGCGTAGCGGAAACCCAGGGCGCGCAAAACCAACTCCGCCGCGCCCAGGAGCAGGACGGTGAGGAGGATCGGCCCGAGCCACGAGCGCCGCATGCCGGGATATTTTACCGCATGCGAGCCCGCGCGACCACTTGTGTTACAATAGGGCGGGGCCATGCGGGGACCGATCTGCGCCGTTCTCGTCCTAAGCGCGGCGGCCGGCTGCGCGCCGAAGTCCCATTGGTTCGTCCCCAGCGCGCTGGGCGGCCGCGTCGCGGCCGGCTACGGCGTGCGTTGCGACGCCTACGGCCGCATAGCGGTGGCCGGCGTGGCATCCGACGAACGCGGGACGTTCCGGCCCTCGGTCTGGCGCTTCGACCGCTCCGGCCGGCCGGACCGCGGCTTCGGCAAGGGGGGGCTCTCGGCCCTCGCCATCGAGGGCTGGGCCTGGTCGTTGGATATCGACGCGCTGCGGCGGCCGGTGGCGGCCGGATTCTCCGGGAACGACTGGCGAGAGGCGCCGGCCGCCCTGATCCTGCGCCTCCTCGCCGACGGCACGCCCGATCCGTCCTTCGGCGCATCGGGAATCCGGCTGCTCAAGAGCCCCTTCGGCGGCGCGCGGGCGGCGGCCTTCTGCGTCGCGGTCAGCCATGACGGCTCGATCATCGCGGCCGGCTCCGCGTCCGACCGGAAGGGCGCGATCCGCCCCGTGGTCTGGAAGTTGCGGCCGGACGGGCAGCCCGATTCCGGTTTCGGCACGGGGGGCTGGCTGGCGCTGCGCTGCCCGCCCGGGACCAGGGAGGCCAGGGCTGGAGCCGTTCTCCTGCAAGACGGGAACATCGTGGTCGCGGGAAACGTGGACTGGCGCAGACTGGCGGTATGGCGGCTTCGATCCGACGGCTCCGAAGCCGGACGCATCCTGACGCCCAACGGGATGGGCCGCGGGCTGCTGCCGGCCGAGGGCGGAGGGCTTTGGGTCGCGGGCTTCCGATACGTAGGTCCGGAGCAGCGCGAGGAAACGGTGCTCACGCGCCTGGAAGCCTCCGGCCGGCCGGACCCCGGCTTCGCGACGCGAGGCGCCCGGATCCTGCGGCGCAGGGGCCGGCGCGCCGGCCAGGAGGCCTTCGCCATGGCCGCGGTTCGCGGCCGCGTGCTTCTGGCCGGCTACACCGGGACTGACGACGTAGTGCGCGCCGCGGTCTGGCCCTTCGACTCGCAAGGCCGCCCGGCCGGAGGCGTGCTCGAGCTTCCCGGCCCGGAAGGCGGCGTGGAGGACCGGGCCTACGCGATCACGGCCGCCGAGTACGGTGGCGCCTGGGCCGCCGGGCTCAGCAAGGACCCCTCCGGCCGGCGGCGGCTCGCCCTCTGGCGCGTCGCGATTCCCTGAGCCGCGCGCACCGCGTCCAGGCTCGCGGCCATAGCCACCACGGGCAGGGAAGGATCCAGTTGCCGGATGATGTCAATGCACTCCGCCCCATTATGTTCCGCATGCTCATCCAGGAACACCAGGTCGAAATTGCCCGGCGTAAAGCAGGACAATGCATCGTCGGCGCCGGTCGCCTCGACCACGACCCAACGGCTCCGGGCGGCAAAGCGGCAAACGGCATCCCGGGAATGGGCATCTCCGGACACGACGAGCATCCGGGGGGTTTCGCGTTCCATGCCCTTACAGGATAGAGGCGCCAGGTCAAAGGAACGTCAAAACCGGACTTGTGGGCTTGTCGCTCGCAACCGGCGCAGCGCCGGGGAACGGCCTAGGAGTCCAGTCTCGCGGCCAGCTCCGCCCGCAGTCCGGCCAGGCCGAGCCCGGCCTTGGCGCTGACCCAGGCCAGTTCCTCCGGCTTCAGGCCCAGGACCTGGGCCACGTCGCGCCGCCGGGCTTGGGCGCGGGAGGGTTTGACCTGGTCCGCCTTGTTCGCGACCGCGCGCCAAGGCAGGCCCGCGGCCTTCAGCCATTCGAGCATCATCAGGTCCAGCTTGGTGGGCCCGACCTTGGCGTCGACCAGGGCGCAGACCATGCGCAGGCCCGGCCTCCCCGTGAGATAGCCCTCGATCATCGGCCCCCAGCCTTCGCGCTGGGCCCGCGGCCCGGAGGCGAAGCCGTAGCCGGGCAGATCCACGAGCCAGCGCTCGCGGCCGACCTGGAACACATTGATGGTCCGGGTGCAGCCCGGAGTGCCGGAGACGCGCGCCATCGTCATGCGGCACAAGGCGTTGAGCAAGGAACTCTTGCCGACGTTGGAACGGCCCACGAAAGCCGCCTCGGCGGCGCAGGGGCCGATCCGCGCGGGATCCTCCGCGCTCAGGAGGAACTTCATGTCGGCAAGGGGAAGCGGGGACATTTCTTCGCGGCCTTTGGAGCCCGGCGGTTCATTCTAGCATTTGCATCCCATCGTCCCGGCCGGCTGGAAATGCGATAATGTCCCATGGGCAACAACCTCTTCGTGACCGGCTTCCCTTACGAATTGACCCCGGAGGAACTGGGCAAGCTGTTTGCCGCCTGCGGCAGCGTCGCCAGCGTAAAGATCCTGACGGAGCGCTACACGGGCCGCTCCCGCGGCATGGGGTTCGTCGTCATGGCCACGGACGCCGAGGCGCAGGCCGCCATCAAGAAGCTCAACGAGACGACGGTCGGCCACCGTCGGATGTTCGTCAACGAAGCGCGCCCCGCCGAGAAGCCCGGCGGCGGCTACGCCGGCCCCGAACGGCGCTCCGGCAAGGACCGGCGGCGCAGTCCGCCCGCCGCCTCCGGCGAGCGGCGGCCCTGGGACAAGGACAAGAAACCTTGGGCTAAGGACCGGAAGCCCGATTTCGGCGGCAAGAAGCCCTGGGAGAAAAAGCCGTGGGACAAGGACAAAAAGCCCGGCTTCGCCGGCAAGAAGCCCTGGGAGAAGAAACCGTGGGACAAGGACAAAAAGCCCGGCTTCGCCGGCAAGAAACCTTGGGAGAAGAAGCCGTGGGACAAGGACAAAAAGCCCGGCTTCGCCGGCAAGAAACCTTGGGAGAAGAAGCCGTGGGACAAGGACAAAAAGCCCGGCTTCGCCGGCAAGAAGCCTTGGGAGAAGAAGCCGTGGGACAAGGACAAAAAGCCGGGCTTTGACGACAAGAAGTCCTGGAAGAAGAAACCCTGGGAGAAGATGCACGGCTCCGGCGACAAGCGTAGCGATCCCGGCGGCAAGAAGAAGTGGGGCCCCGGCGGCTGGAACAGCGGCCGCAAGCCGGGCGACTTCAAGAGCAGGCCCGGCGGCTTCAAGCACAAGCCCGGCGGCGGATACCGGGGCTGACGGATCGCGGCTTCCGCGGCCAAATCCAGGATGATCCCGCTCGACGCCAAGTCATGGATGCCGGAGCCGGAACCCAACGGCTTCTTCAAGACGCTCAACGCCATGGGCTACATGTCCGCGAAGCCCGACCGCTTCTCGCAGGCGTTCATCGACTTCGCCTCAAAGGCTCCCGGCCCCTGCCTGGACGTGGGCGCGGCCTACGGGGTCGCCAGCCTGGCCACGCTGCGCAGCGGCGCGTCCGTTATCGCCAACGACCTCGACGACAGGCACTTGAAGATACTCCGGGACCGCGCGCCGGCTGAGCTCAGAAACCGCCTGACGCTTCTGCCCGGCGACTTCCCCGACCAGATCGACTTTCCGCAAGGCAGCCTCGGCGCCGTCCTCATCTGCCGCGTCATGCACTTCTTCGACGGCCCCAAGATCGAGCGGGCCGCCGAGAAGGTGCGGGGCTGGCTGGCCGCGGGGGGGAAGGTCTTCGTGGTCTCGGAAACGCCGTTCCTGGGAACCACCCGGTCTTTTTTCCCGACCTACCTGGAGCGAGTCAAGGCCGGGCACCCCTGGCCGGGACTCGTCGAGAACGTCGCCGTCCACGATCCCAAGCGGGCGGACATTTTGCCGCCGCTCATGCACTTATTGGATGAGTCCACGCTGCGCAGGGTTTTCTCGAAAGCGGGCTTCGTCATCGAAAGGCTGGAGCTCTTCGCCCGCCCGGATTACGCGCCGGACATCCAGCTCGACGGCCGGGAAAGCATAGGCCTCATCGCGAGCAAGCGGTAGGCGTCGGCAAGATCGCGACTGGGCCTGCGCCGATCCCAGCATCGACACGTCCCGCCTATATTGCGTCCGCTGGAGGTCCAAAGCCACGGAGGCCGAACTGCGGCGCTTCCTCCAGTCCAAGGTATTCGACGGGGGGAAGGAATGCGACCAATGGTGCATATACCTATCCGTGCGCGGCCGCAGGATGCTGATCAGGGAGGAACAGCCGTGAATTTTTATTGCAATCTATGGGTTGACTTATTACAACCTCGGATGTATACTATCGAAGGGACACCATGAAACAGGCATACCGAACGCTCGATGGAGGAGAGGTCTCCTTGGCCGGTCTCAAGCCCGAGGAGAAGGTCTTCCTAGCCGACATATTCAGGCACTACGAGGCGGGGGCGAATTACCTGAACTTCAAGAACCTCTACACCGATCCCGGCTCCATGGCATTCGCCAGCGCCAAGCGCCTCGGGCTGACCGTCCAGGGAAGCCCTCTCTACCGGGTCTGCGACGATCTCGCCCGGAGGCTCGGCCTCCATCAAGGTTATCTGCTCAAGGAGGCGGCCATACCCTATCAAACCATGGGCGGAGAGACGAGGAAGGAACTCACCACCGGACAGGTGGCGGCGCTGGCCGGCTGCTCGATCCAGGCGGTCCAGAAGGCGATTCACAGCTGGCGACTGCGCGCCCGGAAAGTGGGGCGGCTGGCGCTGGTGTGGGACAAGGACGCCGAAGCCTTCGCACAGGCCTTACGCGGCCGCAGGCAGGCGCTGGCGCGTCGAGGTTAGCGCGGCCAGAGGCCTTTCCGGGCGATTTTTCCGACCCCGCCAACCTGGGAAGGAGTGTCCGGGAAGAACTATCTGCCGTCAAGAAAGTGGGGTCCCTGGCTGGACAATCTTAGAACTTGGCTGCTGACAGAATGCCCTGACGCGTATCCGCTCCTTATCGAGTTTTAGGGACCAACTTTACGGAATCGACTTCCAAGTGCATGACTTGATCTTGCTTTCGTTTCCGAAATGATTGCAAGACAACGGAAGAACCGAACAGGGGGGCGTCTAGGACCATCGTGTGATATTCTCCCTGCTCGCCGCACAGGTCCAACCCGGAAGACTCCCTCAGCCGCCTCAAGCTGGAGATTGCCTCGGCATCGATCTCGCGGCCGAGCCACTCCGCGGCAAACCAAGGCTCCTTGACGCAAGAGAAGACGACTTTAAACCGCAGTTCCAGCAGTCGCGCCAGGATATCCGCCCTCTCGCGGCCCCAGAGGGGAGTCACGACGCGCAGGCCGGAGCCCTTGCTGCGCTCCACGATCCAGTTCGTCCAACCGTCCACCTCGGCGATATCGCCCGTGACCACGGCGTCGATCTTGAATCGGCGCCGCAGATCGAGGAGCGCCCGCTCATAGCTTCTCGCGTACGGCTCTAGTATCTGGAAAGCATGATGCTCGATACCCATGGCCTCGGCTTGGCGGGTGATGAGGGGGAGAGGATGGGCGAGAAACGAAGGCGTCGGCGGGACGAACGTTACGGCATTGACGATCTCGTAGCCGGCCGAAATCGCTTCGTGCATGGCCAACGCCGAGTCCTTCCCTCCGGTCCACAGGACGCTGGCACGCATGGTCTTAGGAATCTGGGGTCCCTGGCTGGACAATCTCAGAACCTGGCTTGCCCTCGAAAGCACGCCTCTTGATCTGAGCGCACTGGAAGCGTTCTATGTTGAATCATCCCATCGGTGAACATAGTTCGACCAAGAAGCCGTTACAATCCCTCACATATGAAACCAATTGGCCCCATGGCTTCTTCGTTGGTTTAAGTACCTCGACCGCGCCGGCTTCAATCGCTTTGCGAAATGCCGTATCAACGCTATCGGTTACCAACCCGATTTCTATCCCTGGAGCGGGGATATTTGGTTTGACTGGCGCGAACTTGACCTTGTTGGATTGCGCAAGGCTGATGGCCACGAACCCCAGCTTCGTTGCCCCCGAGTCCATTTCCGCATAAGTATTTGATTCGTGTACAAAACCACGGCTCAGCCCAAAAGCCTTCTCATAAAACTCGACTGTTTTGAGAGGATCCTCGACGTAAAGAAGAACATAGCCGAGCTTCATATCATCGCTCCAACTCTAGTTTTCTTCAAGACCAGGCTCTTCCTTTGCTCCGTAAAAGCGTACCAGGGCGCGACGCCTTTGCCCTCCATGAAGTGGACCGCCGCCACGAAGGTATCCAGGACGCAAGGGTCATGCACTTGTTGAGTAAGAAGGTTCAGCCGCTTATAGAGCGAGAGAGGGGGACTTCCCTTTCAAATCGCAAGGGGCTTGAATGCCAATCTTCCTCAAGTCTGCCATGATGGAAGGCCCGACATTCGGAATATGTTCCAACCGAGTCGCGGATTTGGGGTCAAGAACCTTTTTCATATTTCTTCTCGTCCCGGCAGTCCCTTCGTCTGCTTGAACCGTTTTTTGACGGGCATGGTCGGTGAGTCAAAATGGGGTGACTGACGGGATTTGAACCCGCGACCTCTGCGTTCACAGCGCAGCGCTCTAACCAGCTGAGCTACAGCCACCAAATCGTCCGCCGCCGGGACGTCATTATAGCAGTTTGCCCCCGAACCTT